>NZ_AYTE01000019.1:0-11987 GCF_000506245.1 Williamsia sp. D3
CCGCCACCTGCGCCCATGGTGGCGGCCATGGTGCCTGCCGCTGCGGCGGTGCCGATGACCGCTGCGCCGGCGGCAGCTCCTGATGCGCCCGCGCCCATGGTGCCGATTGCGGGGGCGACCAACCGCATCAGGGAGGGCAACACGAACGCGCACAACGCCATCAGCACCATGCCCAGGACTACTTGCTGCTCGTTGTCTTTCTGCCCTGCGCCTTTGAACGCGATGAAGTACACCAATGCGCCCACCGGTTTGAAGAGTAGGAACGCGACGGACCAGCCGATGAGGCGTTGATAGGTTTGCGAGCCGGGTCCGGTCCCGGAGAACGATGCAGCGACCGGCAGTGCGGCGACGACCAGCATCAGCATCGCCTGGCGCACGACCAGAAACACCAGCTGTGCCAGGGCTCCGAGGAAGCCGAAGAACCCCAGGATGCCCAGTCCGGTTGTACCGAAGGCAGATCCGGTCAACAGGTTGAGTTTGAGGAAGTTCTTGATGATGTCGCCGTCGTTGTTGCCGGCATTGATGGCGTCGCTGACCAGCCAGGTGGAGAACGCGTCGGAGGCTTGCCCGCCGACGGTGATCATCAGCGGAATCACCGAGACTGCCAATCCGGCCCGGATCAATATTTTGAATCCGTCTTCGGCGTCGTCGGCCAAAGAGCGTTTGCGGTCGATGATCATCCGGAAGCCGAAGAACTTCAGCGAGAACGTCAGCCCGATCACCTGGATCTGCACCATGTGTTCGTGGATGTCTTGCATCAGGGTGTTGGTGTTGTCGAGTTCGGGGGTGGGGAGTTGGATCCACCACGACAATGCCCAGGTCAGGACTGTTTGGTAGGAGTCGAGCAGCGAGTTGACGATCTTCTCGAAGGTGCCGCCGACCGCTGAATCGACTGCGTCACCAGCTTTGTCGCCAGCGAAATCGGTGACCGCCTCGCAGGCTTCCCCGACGACCACACCGATCACCGCGCCGGCACCGTCGCACACCGGGTTGGCAGCGGCCGGGCCCGCTCCGCCAGTGACCATCGCGCCACCGGTCGCCAGGACTAGGGCCATGGCGACGGTGACGGCCATGCGGCGGACCCACCGCAGCACTGGGCCGCTGACTAGAGGTTCGATCACCGACTCAGGTGCCAGGGGTGGGGCCGCGGGCAGCGGCGCCGCCTCGAGGGTTGCCGTCACCACTGTGACCACCCGCTGAGGCTGACGATGGTGGAGCCGGTGTCGGCGCCGTCGTTGGGAACCACCCATTTCCAGGTGCCGTCGCGCCAGATGACGTCGAAGGCGTAGGTGGCGGCGATGACGCCGTCGCTGCGGTTCGGTGAGGCGGGGACCGCGATCTGGATGTGGGCGTAGTCGTTGTCGTAGTTGGACACCTTGACCGCGATAGGCACATCGAACATGCCTGCCGGTAGCTGAGGGCGCAGGCGCTCGATCTCTTCTCGACCATTGATCATTCGGTCCACGACCGGCTGAGACTGGGCAGTGACCACCGACCGCTCACGCACCACTGCTTGGGTTTGTTCGCCTGGACCCCATGCCGCCCGCTGAAAGATCTGCCAGATAGCCAGCACAGCGCCTTGCGGGGTGTGGGAGAACCCGGCTGGCACCCCGGAGCTGTCGATGCTGGTGGGTCCGTCTGAGGTGGAGAAACCCAGCGGGGCGCCGTTGACGCGTTGCCACATCAAGCCTTTCGGCGCTTCCAGCGGCGCATCGGGATCGGTGATGCTGCCTGACGGGGAAGGTTTGGCCGTTTGCGGGAGCACCTGTCCGAGCGGGTTGGTGGGCGTCTCGATCCGGCGGCCGTGTGAGTCGGTGGTGGGGATACCGAAGGCGTCCGCGGGTAGCTCGGTGGCCGGGGCAGGCTGGGCAGAGGGCTCGCCGGTGCCTTGGGGAAATACCGGGGGAGGGGCGCTGTTGTTGTCGTCGTTGCCCGACACCGCCACGTAGATGGCACCGAGGATGATGGCGCCGATCAGCAGCGACGACAGCAGCAACGTAGTGGTTTTGTAGCCGCCGCTGTGGCGCACCTCGCGTGCGCGTTGCAGCCGGGACCGGTCATCGGCGGGGTCGGGCATCGACATGGTCAGTCTCCTTTGATCCGTACTGCGCCGGCGGGAACAGCTGAAATCGTCTGCACCGCAGGGGCGGCGGCGTTGGCGTCGGGCAGTAGCAGCCCCCAGTCGCCGAATCCGGTCCACACCACCGTGGTGTGATTGACCGCGAGCGATTGATCGGGCAGTTGGGTGAACACATCGACACCCGCCTGCTCCGGGGTGAACGCGGTGACCTGCCAGCCCAGCACGAGCGGGGCTTGACCGGCCGGCACCAGGTCAGTGGTCGAGAGCTGAATACGACTGGCGATGAACGCATCTCGAGCCGGACCAGGAGCGAGCAACGTGCGCACAATTTGCGGCCACTGATCATCGGTCGCCACCGACATGCGAATGGTGGCGTTGATTGCCGCCAGCGCAGACCCGGCCGGGGATTGCTCGAACCCACGTGGTGCGAGCTGGTCGGGGGTGCGCGGTCCCTGGTCAGCCTGTGGGATGGACATGCCGTTGAACGAGGCCCAGGTCAGGTTTGTCGGCGGAGCGTCCAACCGCACCGGAGTGGGCTGGGGCGCGGTGTCCTCGCCGCTGTCGCCGCCACACCCCGATACCGCCAGCACGACGGCAACCAGCGCCGCAACCAGGACGGTCAGATGAGCGCCACCGCGGCGATGTCGCCGGCCACGACTGCGATCCAGACCCCGACGATGATCTTGGTGGCCCACTCGCCGCTGCCGATGTCGGCCATCGGCCGATCCTTCACCTTCTCCCAGGCGATGCTCGCCCCGAGGAAGATCAAGTGAATTGCCGCGAACAAGTTCAGCAGGGTCAGAAAGTATCCGCCGAGGGTGATGAACGGTTGGCTGACCTCCGGTGGAAGGTCTGCTGCCCACACGGTGGTGGTCAGATGCATTGCTACCTCTCATGATCAGACCCGTGCGGCTTACTGTGCGGCCGTGATGATGGTGCTGGCAGAGGAAATGACGGCGGTTCCAAGGATCGAGCCGACCGCGATTTTGACGCCCTTGCCGCCGCCGTGGTCAGTGATCTTGTCCCACGCGATGTAGCCGCCGCCGACGATGAGAGCGACACCGGTGGCCAAGTAGGCCGCGAACATGGCCCACCCACCGAAGGTGTTGAACTTGTCCGACAGGCCAGGAATCGGAATCGGGTCGAAGGCCACATTGGTGACGTGCACGTTGGCTGCTTGAACGGTGCTGCGGATACTCATTGACTTCTCTTTCTGTAGGGCCCAGGCGGGCAGGGGATGTGGCGGAAGATGACGACGAGGTCAGGGGGTGGCGGTCTGTTGGAGGGCGTCTCGGGCGTGGTCGCGGAGCTCGCGGCCGAGGGTGAGGATGTCGGGCGCGACGTGGGTGGCTGGGTCGAACTTCTTGGCGACCGGTTCGTCGGGTCCGGCGCTGGGCAGGTCGGTGAGGGGTCGTTCGATCAGGTAGGGGTGCCAGTCGATGCGCCAGATGTGGTCGAACAGGGTGACGATCAGTTCACGATGTCGCCGCAGCGAGGGAGCGGGCTTTTTCCCGGTGAGCGAGGACTGTTTTGGTTGTGCGGCAACGAGAACCAAACCCAGGAGCCGGGTGTGCCCGGGTGCGTGGCCGGTGTGGTACTGCCTGGCCGCCACCTCGGCGGCGGCCAGGCCACGCGCGGATTCGCGTGCGATGAGAACCACGAACGGGGCTTCGTCGGGGCGAGCGGGCCATCGTTGGCCGCTGTCGCCGACGTGGGCGAGCTGGGTGGCCAGGGTGGACACTCCCGCCCCGCCGTGGCATCCCACGGCCCAGATCAACGCGGGCGAACCAGGTTCGGTGCGCCAGTCGAGCATGTCTGCCTCATCGGGAGGCCGAATGGCCCCCGCGGTGAACGCCATCACGGGCTGTGGGCCGGTGATCGGTTGCTCGGACGGGGTGATCGGGGCCGTGCTCATCAGCTCATCGCCTCCTGGTTGGTCGCTGTGCTGGGGTGGATCGACTGGCAGTCCTCACGCGGCCGGTGCCGGCGAGACGGTCTGCGGGTAGCTGATGTGCAGGCCGTCCACGATCTGGGTGAGCCCGTCACCGATCTGTTTGGTGGCCCCGGCGATCGCGTCCTTGGCGGGTTGCTCGAGGGGGCCAAGCGCCTGGAGCGGCGCTTGTGCCTGCTCGGCGGTCCACCCACCGTTGATCGGTGGGATGCCGGCGATGTTGGCCGAGAAGGACACATCGCCGCCGGTGTCGACGGTGTAGTCGACAGCTGGCAAGCCCGCGTCGGCGGCTGCGGGTGCATCGAGGACCAGTTGGTACTGGTTGCCCTCAGGGTTGGGTAGCGGCGCCGGTGCTGGTGCGGGCTCGGGTGCCCACGGAGCGCCCGGGTTAGCGTTCGGATCGCCCGCACCCAATGCCCAGCCCAGCAGTCCACCGGCCAGGCCACCTGCCAATCCGCCGGCGACCGCGCCGAGACCGAAGCCCAGGGCGGCACCGCCCGCGGCGCCGATGCCGATACCGGGCAAGGTGTTGAAGGGGGTGGGCGGGACGACCGACCCGATGACGCCGCCGCCGACCGCACCGACGATCGAGAAGAGCACCGCTGTCGGAACGCCTAGGGCCAGTGCTCCAGTGAAGCCACCTAGACCTGCCCCTGCGGTTGCCGCAGCAGCACGACGCGCGGCTTCATCGCGGGGGAAGCCCTGCGACTCAAAGAACTGCGCGAGTCGCCATTCGATGTAGGCCATGTACTCGTTGGTGGAGATGGCTACTTCCGGGCTCACCCAGTCGGGGCGATCGATGACGTAGTTGCCCGCCCGGATTTCCGCTGCTGGGTCTTTGACCAGGATCGGTGCGAGAGGCGGCGCGGGCTGCGCGGGCGCTGCCGGCGGCGGGGTCGGCGCGGACTGGGGCAGCGGGGTGTACGCGGTGGCCGGGGGGCCCGAGGGTTCGGTGTAGATAACCGGGGCGGTTTCCCACTGCGGTGAGGGCACGATGCCAGGGCCGTAGTCGGGCACGGGCTCGGGTGCCGGTGCCGGTGCGGGTGCCACAGGTTGGTCGGTGATGCCGGGCTGTTCTGACGTTTGCGGGACGTCGGTCACTCCGGGCTGTTCGGGGTCGGCAAATGCCGGGCCTGCCAGGGCGCCTGCGCCGCCGATAGCGACTGCGGTCACCACCATCGCAGCCATCGCCCGGGCCCGAACCGGCATATGGGCGTCGCGCGGAAATGAGGGTGGTGTGCAGGGGGTCTCGGGCAGTGCGTGTCGTGGCGATTTCATGAGCGGTAGTGCCTTTCGTTGGTTGACGAGCAGTGGGTTAGCGGTGACTTGCGGGGTCGGAAACGGTTGGTGGGGGCCGGTTTTCGGCGCGGCGCTCGGCGATCAGGGCGTCGACTTTGTCAGCAGGAACGCCGAGGGCGCCAAAGAAGCGGGCGATGTCGGTGTCGGTGTACGCCGACACATCGACGGGTGAAGAGTGTTCGTGCACAGGTCGTTTCGTGGCAGCCACGGTGTGTTCCGTTCACTGATTGGTGTCTTTGGTGATGGCAGTGATGAGGGTGCGGCCCTCGACTTCGGCGGTCTGGAACAGTTGCCGAGACTTGACGGGCTCACCGGCGGCAGGGGGGAGCATGGTCAGTTCCACGCCCCATAAGCCGTCACCGCGGCTGGTGATCGCCAGGCAGTGGCGAGTTCCAGGCACCAGGCCTGAATCGATGCCGGTCTGGATTTGCTCGGCGGTCGGTACCCGGGCCAACGGTGCTGCGAACGCTCGCGCCTGAACCCCGGACCGTTGCACGAAGTAGGCATGCTCGAAGGCCTTGATCACCGCAGGTCCACTGCTGGTGCCGCCAGGATCTCGGCCAGTGATCACGCCGTTCTCTGACCGGTTGGGGCAGTCAGCGTCCTGTTCGGGCGTGGCCGGCGGTGCGATCACCGCAGAGGGGGCCGGTGGTTGCGCGATCGGGGTACCGCCGTCATCGCTGGCATCGCCGACGAAGGCAGCCACGGTGATGATCAGGCCCAGAACCACGACGACAGCGGCCAACACTGCCGCCCCCATCGCCACCGTGCGCCGACTTGGCCGACGGCGGGGAGAGTGGGAGGCCACATCCGGTGCGGCAGTGACCATGGGGCGTATCGCTGCTGGAGCTGTCAGCGGCGACGGCCGAGTCGGCTGTGGTCCGGTGGCGGTGATCGGGCTCATCGGTGCAGTGATCTGCGTGTCGTAGCCAGATTCGACGGGAGCGCGTGCCCCGTCGGGGTGAACCGGGTTATCGGCGAGTTCGGTGTGGGCCGGGGGTTCCGAGTCGAGCCAGCCATTGACCGTTGCGTTCTGGGCCCACACGGTGGTGTCGGAGGACCATCCGGACTGTGCAGAGTCTGACTCTGCCTCGACCGGTTGGTCGGCCGAGGTGGTCGTGTCGGGTGAGGGGGCGTTATGTTCGCCCAGCCAGTGGGCTACCTGGGGGTCGCTCGCCCAGCCCTGCTCGGTCTCACGGTCAGTCATCAGACACCTCCAATGGGCACGCTGTGGTGATCTCGGGACCGGTGGTGAAGTAATCGCCACCGCCGGGCACAAAGCCGCACACAGTGCGACTTGTGGCGGTCATTGGCTGCTCTCTTCTCCGGTCATGAACGGCGGAAGATCACCGCTCACCGTTGGATTCGCACTGACGCTCGGGGGCTCAGAGACGCCGCTGGCCGGAGCAGTGGTCGAGATAGTGGTCGTGGCGCTGCTGGAGGTGGTGGACAGTGCCGGCGATGACGACGGCGCGCTCGGGTAGCTGCTGAGTAGCTGACCGGAGGTCCGGGTGCTGGTGGTCGTCTCCTGGCCCGCAATGTCTTTGGCAGCGGCGGTGATCCAGTCCGCAACCAAGGTCGTGGGCGGTGCACCTGTCGGTGTGGCGGCGACGTCGCTGTAGGAGCTGTGCTGTTTGGCGGCGTCGCGATACTTCAGGAGTGAGCTGATCTCGAACAGGTCTTTGTTCGCGCCCAGTTCGGCTTTGAATGCATCAAAAGCGTTCGAGACCCAGCGTTTTTGGGTCGCCGGTGGCGCTAGAGCGACCGCGGCTTCGCCGAGTTTGGCGCCGAGGATCCCGACGACGGCCAGCGGGTTGGTGGCGCCGGCAACGGCGAGCGCACCGATTGTTTCGGGGGTCGCGACGGTCTGCACGACAGTCTTGACTGCGTTGAGCCCGATGGTGCCAACCTTGATGACCGCCGACAGTGCGTCTGAGATCGACGGCAGCGGTGTACGCGGGTCCGATGCTGTCGCCAGCCGCTGCGAGAGCGTCTGTGACGGCTCATAGGACAGCGACTCAAGGTTGTTCTCGGGAGCCTGAATGTCTTCGTTGATCAGCGGAACTGCCGTTTTGACGGTGGTCATCGCCAGTGCTTCGGCGATGGTCGACAACGAACCGAGCGGATCGCCGGGGTTGAGTTCGCTCTGGCCAGCGATGTTGGTGACCAGATGGGCCAGAGGCGCGTTCGCTGGTGCGTCGCAGGCCAGATCGCCATCGGTGCAGGAGGACAGGTAGCGGCCGGCAATGGCTTGGTAGGCGGTGTCATCAACATCTGCTTCAGGTGCGATGCCACCGCCCTGCGGGGTGCTCGGCACGGCCGCAATGACCTGTGACACGGCTTCACCAACGGTTCCCGGCACCGGGGACGGTGAAGACTGGCCAGGACGGCCTGGGAACAGCGGGGCACCTTCGGGTCGTCCGGGGTCGCCGAAGTTCGCGACCAAAGCGAGCTTGTCGGCGTCGATGGCCGTTTGACCATTGACGATGTCGTTGAGGACGACGCGCACCGCGTGTGCCCCCTGCGAGTAGCCGACAAGCCCGAATTTCGTTGCAGGGCAATCAGTTGCTCTGTCTTTGATCCAGTTCTTCGCGGTGGTGACCGCACCGTCGACCGACTCGGCATACGGCTTGGTTCCACCCGGAACTGCGCCGCCAAAACCGGCGTCGTAGGGCACGTACGCGCGGTCCATGTACTCGCCGGCCTCGCGCATGGCGGGGGTGAGCACGCGGGACAAGAAACCTGCGTCTTGCTCGGGGTCCGCGTCCGGGCTCGACTGTCCGGTGCCCTGAATGCCGTAGACCATCAAGCCTGGGCATGAGGATTCGGCCGATGCCACGCCTGTGCCCGAGACTAGCGCCGTAGCTGCGACGACAGCTGTGGCCACGGTTGCTGCGATTGCTCTCGGGTACGAGCGTGAATGTGTGCGTTGTGCCGCCAGGCGTTTCACTTGTCGGTCCTTTCGGCGTGGGATTGAGGTGTGAAGGGCAAGATGGCGGCCAGTCACAGGTTTGGGCGGGCGCCGGTGGCTGCTTTTCAACCGCGACCGGACCGCCTACGCTGGAATGGCTCACTTTGGTTGCAGAGACCTCGGCCGCGCCCTCGGCGTGATCGAGGAACTATTGCTGGGCAGTTCGACGGCCCCCGGTACGTATGCGTCAGACCACAATCTCCGCGTACGTCCGGGGGTCGTCTCTTCTCACTGGTTGCGGCTGTGAGAGGTCATTCGACGTGGCTTATGTCGGCATAGTTCAACGAGTGCGTGGCCGAGCATGCAGGTCGCCGCTCCGCCGTGAATAGCTGCGGGATCAACACAGCGAAAACCTGGCATTCTCCCGATGCAATTTGCAGTAGGCCTCGAGGTGATGTTGGGGTGGCTCGCCGGAGTTGACGGGCCGGAAGATTGATCGTTCGGCATGAAAGGCCGCTTCCTCGCTTTAAGCGCCGACGATCGCCTACCCTCCAGGGGTCAGCGACCATCGAGCCTGTGGATGGCGTTAGACGTTCCCGGTCCGAGCGCGCGCAGGACGCCAATCTCGAACGCGCTCGGACCGGTTTCAGTTATGTGGGTGAGTCGGGTGGACCCCCTTCAGATCAGTCGTATTCGTCGATGGCGGAAGGCGCTACCTATGTCGCGGGTGCGGGAGAACGGATCGCCAACGGGCAGAAACGATCCCGTCTGCGCCAAAGCTCTCGTGTGGTCCGGAATGTCCTGGTGGTCGTGCGCACCTAAACAGGCCGCCCGCTTGGGGGTTCATGCAGATCGCCTCGCATGCGTGAACCCACTGAGTTGCTGCCTCAGACAAGGTGATGTCCCTCGTGATTGGCCGCGCTCCTAATGTGCCGCGTGTCTCTGCCCCGCAGAACGAGACACGGGTTGTTGAGATCGGGTGCGCTCATAGGTCGGTTGCTCCTGGCGGGCGATGAGGAACGGCCGAAGGGCACGGGCCGTGTTTCGTCTCGCGCTACAAGCGGTGTCGAGATCGACAAACACCGAGGACTCCCGGAAAGGCACGCATCCGCACTGTAGAGCAACTTGCAGACAGTGCGCAACGGATTCATCTGGGATTCCTTCTGTTAGGTACTCGATGAACAATGCAACTATAACACGCAACTATAAAACGCGACGGTGACATTTCAACCTCTTTGCTGAGTCAGACTGAGGGGGTTCTGTTGGTCGACCCGGAAGCGAAACGAGATGCCGCGAAGTGGTGTTCGAGGATTTCGCGCGGACCGGTTACGGGACCTTCGAGTGCGTGCTGGCTTGAGTGCAGACGACCTCGCTGCGAAGGTGGGTTCGTCCAGACAAGCGGTCTCCACATGGGAGGTTGGTCGAAGTACTCCGCCCCCAGCAATGTTGGGGCGACTGGCGGCCGCACTGGAGACATCGGTGGCCGCGCTCGTCCCGTTGCCTCCCTCGCAGGTTCGCCTCGCGGATCTACGCGTGCTAGCGGCCTTGTCGCAGAACGAAGCGGCAAAACTTATCGCGATCTCGCCGACCCTGCTTGGTGAGATTGAGCGTGGCCAGAAACCGCCGACTGACGAGCGCATTCAGGCGATGGCGCAGGCGTACGGGGTGACCGATCGGTCGATTGAAGAAGCTTGGGGTCGTACGCAGCAGTACCGTCGAACACGCGCGCAAGGATTGTAGGTTTACGCGCAACTTAAAATCATAGTATCTTTCTCCGTGATCGGGTGAGCGTGTCCAGTTCTGTCCACCTACGTGTATGGACGTTCACCGAGTTTGTTGCGGTCCTTCGCGGAATCGCCTATGACCAGAGGGTCTGGCGATTGTGACTAGCGCAGCAGTGGTTTGCTCATCCAGGCAGACGGTTGTCGCATCGAGATCCAGTGGCATCCAGGAACCGTCTGTTGCCCTGAAACGGAGTCGCCCCCGTGATCGATGGAGGTCATGTTTGGAAAGCAATTCCCGAGCTTTTCGTCGATCGTCCGGGTGTACCCCAGGTTCGGGAGAACCTTCGGTGCGTTCCCACGCGAGGCCAGGAACTGGTGCCGAGCGGTACCAGCGAAGGAGGGTCAGGGTGCGCGGATCCACCAGCGCCCGATAGGTTCCCTCTGAAGTCAAGGCATCCAGGACGCGCTGTTCAAGGGTCTGTTTGAGAACAATTGATGCGGGCTCGAGGGGGCCGAGATCGTGCACGATTCCCCGGACGCTGGTTTCCGTTCGGCCGCTACGGTTCGCGTCAGCGTCAACAGCATCACTAACGATCCGCCACGAAATGTGTGCTGCGCGAAAGGTTCCATCGACCTTCTGGATGGTCCATATGGATTGGTGCTCGTTGCCTGGATCGGCTCGAACGATCTTGGCAAGAACTGTGCCTTCGTCGTCGTCCGTACGAACTCGACGGAACACCGAAGCCGGCGCCGTCGCCGCTTGACAGTCTCGCGGAGAACCAAGCAGTCTCGCCATGTCCTCGCTCCCCTGCACCGTCCTGTTGGTCAAGCTGTATGTCCAGGCGCCAGCCTGATCGTGGGGAGGCGGATCTTCGTCAGCAGGACCAATCCAGAGCCAGACTCCATGGATTCGTCTTGCGGGTGTGAGAATGGGCTCGGCAATAACTCGACGACTGCCATCGCCGATGAAGCGCTTCACCGGCCTGGGATCGGCAGTGAGGTCAGTTATTGCGCACCGGACAGCGTTCTTCGATGCACTGCTCCGGAGAAGTTGGTGGGCCGGTATAAACTTCTTTGCCGAGCGGCCAACCGCGACGATGGAAGGCGCGCTGTGTCCGAAAGTCTCTGCGAGAAGCCAGTTAGTGGACAAGGCTGACCTCTATGTTCAGGCCAGCGGTGTGAGTGGGCCCATCGGTGTAACGCCCCCAGATGGGGGGTTGAATTAGCAGCATGGAACTTTCGATGCAGCCGACTGTCGCATATGTTCCGGCTTGTCGATCCAAGTTGTACCGGTCGTATGAACCATGACGCCGCCACCGCTGGATGAACACCCGTCTCGCTGGCTCAACTGTTTGTTAAGCGCTGATTCTCACAAAACCTGTGAGGTACCTCGCTGTATCTCATAGGCGCGGGACGGGGCACCGCGGTCACGTGTGGTGCGGGTGCCCCGTAAGTGCCCACTTGTATCGTTCGGTGCTCGCGCGATTGTGATGGCAACGCCGCCAGGTGAATCCTGCGCTAAATCCAATTAGCGCAGCACTGCATTCCATCGGAAGTAGTACCCAACCCCGCCACGGAGACGCTGATGTCGCCGTAAGGCGTCGCGCACCCTGGTTACGCACATTCCCGTCCGGGCCGTCCTGCTAGCCCCGTGGTCGAATCCGATTCGACGCACGGGGCTTTTTCATGTCCAAACATCGGCTAGACACCGGTACCCGTTCGCTGGTGTTGAGCCCAGTCATGGCCGCCAGGTTGACGGCGCTCATTGAAATTCCCCAGTAACGCTCACTGAAATTCCCCACCCGTGTGGCACCGCCAACGAGGGCGGGTCTCCCTCGATGCTGATGGTCTCTGACCACTCATCAGCTACTCGAAGGAGACCCGCTTTCTCATGCTTACATGGGAGGACGATATGGAAGTACACGCCCTGCACAAACGAGGGTTGACGATCTCGGCGATCGCCCGCCACACCGGCCGAGACCGCAAAACGGTCCGCGCCTATCTCAACGGCACCCGCTCGCC
>NZ_AYTE01000020.1:0-240665 GCF_000506245.1 Williamsia sp. D3
GCGGCGAGGCCTCGCCGGTGCGGGCGGAGGCTCGTTGCGCTTCTGGTTCCGCGCGGCCGCGGCCTTCTCGTAGGCGTTCGGTTCGGTGCGCGCCCCCTTGGCCTCGGACTCGGCCATCCGGTCGGGGTCGGCGACGAGCTCGGCGATGACGTCCTCGGCGACGCGCGCCAGTCGTCGCTCGTCCGAATAGGTCAGTCGACGAGGGAGCTCGGCGAGTGGAACCCAGGCGACTTCGGCCACCTCGTAGTCGGCGTCGGAGAGTTCACCACCGGTGAAGCGCATCAGGTAATGGTGCACCGTCTTGTGGATCCGTTTGCCCTCACTGACAAACCAGTAGTCGATCTTTCCGAGGGGGGCCACCACGTTGCCCTCGATGCCCGTCTCCTCGGCGACCTCACGGATCGCCGTCTGTTCGGCGGTCTCCCCCGTCTCGATGTGACCTTTCGGCAGCGACCACATCATCCGGCCGCGGCGATCGACCCGCCCGATGAGGGCGGCGCACCGCTGCTCGTGCGGTCCGTCGAGGCCCGACACCATCAGCCCGCCGGCCGAGGTCTCCCGCACCGTGCGAAGTCGTTGTTTGGCCAGGTTCGGGGGCACCTTGGCAGGGGCTTTGACCTTGCCCACATCCGAAGGCTTGACCTGCGCGGTCCGACCTTCGACAACGTGGGTTCCGGCGACCCCGGTGGATTCACTACGGGCGGCCTCGACGCTGTGGTCGGCGGGGCGTGACGGCTTTCGGCGACGTCCGCGACGCGATCGTCGCGATCCGGGGGCCGACGCGGTGGCGTCGGTGACGGTCGAGTCGTCGCTGCGTTGCGGTTCCGGACCTGGCTGGGGACTCGGCTGGGGACGGGGCTCTGCTCCACTGTGATGAGAGCTGTCGATCCGGGTGGCTGTCGATCCGCCGCGCCGATTGCCGCGCCTGCGCCGCGGACGTCGAGGGACGTCCCTATTCGGCTCGGTGGGTTCGGCTGACACTCACACGATGCTAGTCGCCGTTAACCCACCGTTTCTGCCAGCGGGGCCGATGGCGGCGCCCTGGACCCACCGCGGTTTGGTCATGCCGCGCGATCGGGGTTCGGATCGTCGCCGGTCGGTCGGTAGTCTGGCCAGTCGTGACAACTCCCCCTTCTTCCACCGGCACCTCGGCCGCCGATGAGCGACGCACCAGGTTGCTCGCAGCCGCTGCGGTGTCGTTGCGGGGACTCTCGGACACCCTCGATCCCCTCGGGGCTCGATTTGCCGCAGCGGGACACGAGCTGTTCCTCGTGGGCGGCTCGGTGCGCGACGCGGTGCTGGGCCGGCTCAGCACCGGCGACCTGGACTTCACCACCGACGCACGTCCCGAGCAGGTGCAGGAGTTGCTGCGCGGGTGGGCCGAGGCCATCTGGGACACCGGGATCGAGTTCGGCACCATCAGCGCGGTCAGGGCGGGTATCCAGATCGAGATCACCACGTTCAGGGCCGATTCCTACGACCGGGTGAGCCGCAACCCCCAGGTGCGGTTCGGTGATCGACTCGAAGACGATCTGGTGCGCCGCGACTTCTCCATGAATGCGATGGCCGTGAAGATCGGTGCCGACGGCAGCCAGGAGTTCATCGACCCTCTCGGTGGGATGGACGCGTTGCTGGCCGGGGTGATCGACACGCCCGCCGCGCCCGAGGATTCATTCAACGACGATCCGCTGCGCATGTTGCGCGGTGTGCGGTTCGTCTCGCAGCTCGGGTTCTCGCTGTCACCACGGGTGTTCGCGGCCACGGTGGAGATGGCAGGCCAGATCGAACGGATCACTGTGGAGCGGATTGCAGCCGAACTCGACAAGCTGATCCTCGGCGAACATGCGGTCGAGGGAGTCGAGACGTTGTGTGAGACCGGCCTGGCCGAGCTGATCATCCCCGAGATCCCCGGGATGAAGTTGGCCATCGACGAACACCATCAGCACAAGGATGTCTACACCCACTCCCTCACCGTGCTCGCCCAGGCGATGGATCTCGAGGACGGCGATCCCGATCTGGTCTTGCGGTGGGCGGCGATCCTGCACGACATCGGCAAGCCGGCGACCAGGCGTCACGAACCGAACGGTGGGGTGAGTTTTCATCACCACGAAGTGGTCGGCGCCAAGATGGTCCGCAAGCGCCTGCGCGCTCTGAAGTATCCGAAGGCGGTCATCGAGGACGTCGCGAACCTGGTGTTCCTGCATCTGAGGTTCCACGGCTACGGCGACAATCAATGGACCGATTCGGCGGTGCGACGCTACGTGACCGATGCCGGTCCCCTGCTGCCGAGGCTGCACAAACTGGTGCGGGCCGACTGCACCACTCGCAACAAGCGCCGGGCGCGCAAGTTGCAACAGAACTACGACAACCTCGAGCAGCGCATCGCCAGGATCGCCGAACAGGAAGACCTGGCGAAGGTCCGGCCCGACCTCGACGGCAACACCATCATGGAGCTGCTCGATCTGCCCCCGGGCCCGATGGTCGGCAAGGCCTGGCGGTATCTCAAGGAACTACGGCTCGATCGCGGACCCATGTCGCGCGAGGAGGCCGAAGAGGCGTTGCGGCAATGGTGGGCCGCCGAGCAGCAGAGCTGAACCGGCTGTTCCTTGCCTAGCTGAGTGACACCATCTCGCTGATGTCGTCGTTCGGGAACGGGCCGTCGACCACAGCGGTCACCGTTGCCTTGTTCAGGGTGATCGCGCCCCTGTGGTTGTCGAGAAAGGCGGTGTCCGCGGCGTCACGGCCGGTCGAGATGCGGACCAATGTCTGGCGAGGCGCCAGGCAGGTGGCATCGACAACTCGCCACCGGTCGTCAACGAATGCCTCGGCGACCGCGTGGAAGTCCATCGGATCGCAACCGGGCGCGTACACGGCGACAAGTCGAGCCGGGACGTTCACCGCCCGCAGGATCGCGACCACCAGGTGTGCGTAGTCGCGGCAGACGCCGGCGCCGGCCAGCAGGGTATCGGCGGCACCGTCGATGGGGTCGCTGGAACCCGGGACGTAGTCCAGATGCGTACCCACCCACGATGCGACCTTCTCGAGCAGCTCCGCGGGGTCGGTCATATCGCCGAATTGCTTTGCGGCGAAACCGAAGAACTTGTCGGCCTCAGCGTATCGGCTCGGCCGCAGGTACATCGACAGGTCGTGGTCGGACACCGGTGCCGGGTCGGCGGAACCGAGGACGGTGGCGGTGTACTCCACCTGCAGATTGCCCACCCCGGCGTGCAGCATGTGGATGCGGCTTCCGTGCGCACCGCTGATCTCTTTGGCCGACACGGGTTTTCCGTCCAGTACAAAGGACAGCGACTCGGTGACCTCGGCCCCGGGATGCGGGGCCACGGTGATCTGGAACTCCAGATCGGTCTCGCCGGTGATGTCGACGTCGAGATGGGCGGATACATCACGTTTTGAGCACAGGAACTCCTCGGCAGGACGGGACTCGGCACGACGGGACTCTGCGGAAGGGAAGCCCCGTGCGGCTTGGATTGGTGCCCGACGACGACGGCGGCTACGCCAGGAACGTTACCGCACCCGGTCGCACCTCGATGGTTGCCGGCAAACGCCCGATCCGGTCGCCATCGGCATAGATCGGCGCGGTTGGTACGCAGTCCAGGACAATGCGTGAACCACGGAACTGCTCGACCTCTTTGTGGTCGATGTGCTTGCCGCTGTACATGGTCGGGAACAATCCGAACATCTTCAGACGTGGTCCGTGAGAGATCAGCGTGAGGTCGAGCAGGCCGTCGTCGATGACCGCCGACGGCGTGATCTTCATCCCGCCGCCGTACGAGGGTGTGTTGCCCACCGCCGCCAGGATGAGGTCGCGTTCGAATGTGTTGTCGTCCACCGTGATCCGATAGCGAAACGGCTTCATCCGCGACAGTTCGGCGACCGCCGCCAATGGATAGCGCAATTGCCCCTTGGGCCAAGACATGTTGTTCGCGCGCTCGGTGACCAGCGCGTCGAGTCCGGTGGCCGCGACCGTTCCGAAAACGGCACTGGGGCCGCCGGCCGGCGTGATGACCGCGATGTCGAACGGTCGGCGGCGTCCGGCCGCGATGATGGCGGCCGCAGCAGCAGGGTCGTCGGTGGGGATCCCCAGAGCGCGTGCGTGGTCGTTGCCGGTCCCGGCCGGGATGAGACCCAGCGGGACACCGGTGCCGCCGACGGCCTCCAGGGCCAGGCGAACGCTGCCGTCGCCGCCGACCACCACCAGGGCGTCGATGTCGGATGCGGCCGCCGTGCGCGCGAGTTCGCGGGCGTCGTCGGGGTCGCGGCCGACCAGCTCGGTCACCTCCACACCGCGGTCACGCAGCGCGGCGAGTGCGGTGGTTGCGGCGCGTACGCCGAGGCCATGGCGGGCAGCGGGATTGATCAGAGCGGACACCCTGGCGATCGCAGTGGTCATGGGATGAGTTTGCCCGGGTTGAGGATGCCGGTGGGGTCGAGCGCGGATTTCACCGCGCGCAGGACCCGCAGTCCCACGTCGCCGACCTCGTCCGCCAGCCACGGCCGGTGGTCGGCGCCGACGGCGTGATGGTGGGTGATCGTCGCACCGGAATCGATCATCGCTTGTGATGCAGCGCTTTTCGCATGCAACCACTGCCCGATGGGATCATCTGTGGCCCGGTAGACCACCGTGAAGTACAACGAAGCCCCGGTGGGGTAGGTGTGGGAGATGTGGCAGAGGACAAGGGCGGGGGAGCCGGATTCCTCGATGGCGGTGGTCAGGGCTGTGGCCACGGCAGCCTTCGTGTCTGCCAGCCCGGCCCAGGTGGTCGCGGTCTCGAGGGTTTCGCAACCGACGCCGATCGCGAGCAGCGCATCACGTAGGTACGGGGCGTTGAACCTGCCGTGCGCCCAGGCCCTCGCGGGCTCGGCGCCCATCGATGTGGCGCCGGCAGCCGAGAACAGGGCGGCGGTGAGGTCGCGGCGCGCGGCGGCGAGATCGTCTGTGCCCTCGAAGGTCGTGATCGCCAGGCAGCCGCCTGACCGGGCGCCGTCCTGATCACCTGCGCCGATCTCTGCTGGCCTCGCCAGGTTCACCCCGGTCTCCGCCTCATCCGACAACCGCATCACCGTAGGACCACCGCCTTGCTGTGCCACGGCACGCAACGCATCTGCGCCGGAGGCGAAGTCGGGAAAGTGCCATGCTTCGCCGATGGTCACCGGGGGGATGCGGCGAACTCGCACGGTGACCTGCGTGATGATCCCGAAGGTGCCTTCCGAACCGAGGAACAGTTGCCGAAGGTCCGGCCCTGCAGCAGTTTTCGGCGCGCCACCCGGGTCGAGGGTGCCAACGGGCGTGACCACTCGTAGGCCGGTCACCATGTCGTCGAAGCGCCCGTACCCGGCTGATGCCTGCCCCGACGATCGGGTGGCCGCGAACCCGCCGATGGTGGCGAACTGAAAGCTCTGTGGAAAGTGCCCGAGTGTGAAGCCGTGTTCGGCGAGGAGTTGTTCGGCGGCCGGTCCGGTCACCCCTGCGCCGAGGGTGGCCTGCCCCGACACGGTGTCGATCGCGAGCAGTTCGTCGAAACGGCGCAGGTCGACCAACAGCGTCGCGCGGTGCTCGCCGCTGTCGGGATCGAGGCCACCGACCACGCTGGTGCCGCCGCCGAAGGGCACCACGGCCACCTCGGAGAGCGCGCACCACTGCAGCAGGGCATGTACCTCGTCGTCAGACGCGGGGATCGCCACACCGTCCGGCGCGGCCTGGTCTATCTGCTTGCGTCGCAACAGGTCCAGGGTCGATTTACCGCCGGATCGGATCAGCCGATCACCGTCGGCGGTCGAGACGGCGTCGACGATCGCGCGCAACGCATCGAGGTCGGCGTCGGTCAGGCGGGTGGGGGACAGGCGCACCTGATCGGCGGTCGGTGCATCGATCGGATCGCCGGAGATACCCAAGACGCCGACAAGAAGGTTCTTGATGTCAGCGGAGAGGTGGGTGGCCGCCCCTTCCGCTCCCCACGCATCCCACTTCATCGGGGGAAGCGGTAGTGCGTGTTGTGGGTAGTTCACCGTCATGCGTTACAGTTTTACACAATATGTCAATCCGTCACGCCAAGATCGCCGCAGTGGGCGATGCATCCGTCGCCGACCGCGTTCTCGACGCGGCGCGGATATGTCTCGTGCGCGCAGAAGGCGGCAAGATCACCCTCGCCGAGGTCGCGCGACTGGCCGGCGTGAGTCGGCCGACCGTGTACCGACGCTGGCCCGACGTGCAGTCGGTGACCGCCGACCTCGTCACGAGGGAGATGAGCCGGGTCATCGCCGGCGAGCCGCCACAAGGCACATCGCTGGGGGACAAGGTCGACCGAATTGTCGCCGTGGCCGACGCCATCCGTCGCAACGACCTGTTCGCGGTGTTGTGGAGTGAGCCGTCGGCAGCGCTGGCACCGTATGTGTTCGTCAGGTTCGGACGGAGTCAGCAAGCGGTGCTCGCACTTCTGAACCGCACGATCGCAGACGGTCAGCGCCGCGGCGACATCCGCGACGGCGATCCGGACCAGCTGGCCACCATGGTCCTGCTGATCTGCCAGTCCACGATCCAGTCCCACGCGATCGTCGAACCCATTCTCGGTGAGCGATGGTCGCCAGAACTGCGGCACGCACTCATGTCCTATCTGAGGAGCGCGCCATGACCGGCCGACCCCTGTCTTTTGCCGATGCGTCGTTGAACGCCGACCGCCGCACCAGCGAACTCGCACAACTCGCTTCGCGCACCGATCCGGTGGACGTACTGGTCATCGGTGGGGGTGTCACAGGGGCCGGGGCGGCACTCGATGCAGCAGCCCGCGGGCTCTCGGTGGTGTTGGTGGAGGCGCATGACCTGGCGTTCGGAACCAGCCGATGGAGCAGCAAACTCGTCCATGGCGGTCTGCGATACCTCGCGACCGGCAACATCGCGATCGCACGCGAATCCGCGCTCGAACGTCATCGGGTGATGACGGTGATCGCACCGCATCTCGTACGGCCGGTCGGCCAGCTGTTGCCTGTCTACTCCGACACCCCGTTTGTCGCCAAGGTCGCGGCCCGCGCAGGCATGCTTGCCGGAGATGTGCTGCGGCACAACGCCAAGACCCCTGCCGCCGTATTGCCGCGCTCACGCCGGGTCTCGGCGCAGCGGGCCGGCGAACTGTGTCCGGGAATCCGGACCGATGGGTTGCGGTCGGCGGTCCTGGGACACGATGGGCAGCTCATCGACGATGCCCGTCTGGTGGTCGCACTCGCGCGTACCGCGGCGGGTCTCGGCGCCAGCATCTGTACCTACACCCGCGCCTCCGACGTCACCGGGCACGGCGCTGTGCTCACCGACACCCGGACGGGCCACAGCTTCCCGATCGCAGCCCGGTCGGTGATCAACGCCACCGGGGTGTGGTCGGGCCAGGTCGACGATTCGATACGCCTACGGCCAAGTCGCGGAACGCATCTCGTGGTCGACGCCGCTGCTGTGGGGAATCCGACCGCCGCCCTCACCGTTCCGATGGCGGGCAGCATCAGCCGGTTCGTCTTCGCACTGCCGCAGCAGCTGGGCCGGGTGTACATCGGGCTCACCGACGAAGACGCACCAGGCGACATCCCGGACGAGCCCACCCCGTCCAAGAACGAGATCGATCTGCTGCTCAACACGATCAATCAGGCACTGCGCCGAGAACTCACCCGGTCGGACATTCGCGGCACCTACTCGGGACTGCGACCGCTGATCGACGACGGCGGCACGGGGGAGCGGGCCACCGCGGACCTGTCGCGCAACCATCTGGTCCGGGTCAGTCCCACAGGTGTGATCACGGTGGTCGGCGGGAAGCTGACGACCTACCGCCAGATGGCCCAGGACGCCGTCGACGAAGCCGTCCAGCGCGGCGGCATACGCGCGGCATCGTGCGAGACCGAGTCACTGGCACTGGTGGGCGCCGTCGGGCGGACCGGCGACAGCACACTGCCGGAGTCGCTGGTGGCGCGGTTCGGTGCCGAGGCCGAGCGCGTCATCGAGACGGCCACGGTGAGCAACCCGGCCGGCCGAATAGCCGAGGACATCGACGTCACCCGGGCCGAAGTGCAGTACGCGCTGACCGCCGAAGGGGCGCTGAACGTTGATGACATCCTGGCCAGACGCACCCGAATTGCGTTGGTGCCCAGCGATGCCGACGCGGCACGCCCGGCAGTCACCGAGATCGTCAAGGCGGCAGTGTCTGCGAGCGCTTGACCCTATCCTGGTGCGATGAGCGAAGTCACCGAGGACGACCTGGCCGACATCCTGGCGGCAACCCGGAGTTTTGTGCGTGAGCAGGTGGTTCCGCGCGAGCAGGAGATCGCCGACGGCGATGCGATTCCTGCCGACCTCTTGCAGGCGGCCAAGGACATGGGCTTGTTCGGGTTCGCGATCCCTCAGCAGTGGGGTGGTCTCGGTCTGGACCTCGAGCAGGATGTCCGGCTCGCACAGGAGTTGGGCTACACGAGTCTGGCCTTCCGGTCGAGCCTCGGCACCAACAACGGCATCGCTGGGCAGGTGCTGGTGGAGTTCGGAACCGATGAACAGAAAGAAGCCTGGCTGAGCCGGATCGCGTCGGGCGAGGTGGTGGCGTCGTTTGCGCTCACCGAGGATGGGGCCGGTTCGAATCCGGCGGGCCTACGAACGAAAGCCGTTGCCGACGGGGATGATTGGGTGATCAGCGGGGAGAAGCGCTACATCACCAACGCGCCGTGGGCCGATCTGTTCGTGGTGTTTGCGCGCTACCGGCCGGCCGATGAGACCGGCCCGGGCATCGCAGTCTTCCTGGTGCCTGCCGATACTCCCGGAGTGAGTGTGGGCCCGAAGGATTCGAAGATGGGCCAACAAGGGTCGGTGACCGCCCAGGTCTTCTTCGACGACGTCCGGGTACCCGCCGCGTCACTTGTCGGCGGTGATCCAGAGGTGGGATACCGGGCGGCCATGACAATTCTCGCCCGTGGCCGCATCCACATCGCGGCAGTCGCAGTCGGGCAGGCGCAACGTGCATTGGACGAATCGGTGCAGTACGCCGCGCTGACGACGCAGGGAGGCACCACGATCGGCGACTTCCAGTTGGTGCAGGCAATGCTCGCCGACCAGCAAACCGGCGTGATGGCCGGCCGGGCGCTGGTGGCCGAGGCGGCGCGCAAATGGGTCAGCGGCGAGGACCGGCGCATCGCGCCGTCGGTGGCAAAGCTGTATTGCACCGAGATGCTGGGCAAGGTCGCCGACCTCGCGGTTCAGGTTCACGGGGGCAGTGGGTACATCAGAGGTGTTGTGGTGGAACGCATTTACCGAGACGCGCGACTCCTGCGGTTGTACGAGGGCACCAGTGAGATACAGCGGCTGATCATCGGCTCAGGCCTGGTGCGGGCGGAGAAGAAGAGGACTCAGTAACCCATCCCGCGAAGTTCGTTCGCGAGCTGGTCCAGGTGCGACCGCTGGACGTCGAGGTGCGGGCTGATCCGCAGCACCGACTGCTCGGCACTGAGCGGCGCACGCCAGCTGTCGGCGCAGGTGACCAGGATGCCGATGGACCGCAATTTGTCTCGTGCCGCCAGCACGTCCGTCGGGCCCCAGCCCGGGGGAGGTGCGAGGGTGACGATCGCCGAGGGCTCGTTGATCGGTTCGATCACCTCCCAGCTGCCGATGCCGTGCAACCGCTCCCGGGTGAACTGCCCGATGGCCGCGAGTTCGCGGCTGACCCGCTCGGGGCCGAAGCTCTGCAGCTCCTGGATCGCCACACCCAGACCGAGACGTCCCGCGACAAACGCTTCGGAACTCTCGATCTCCGCAGGCCGTACCGAGTCGCCGCGCACTGCGAGGAAGCCGACGCCGCGAGGACCGGCCAGCCACTTGCGGCTCGTTCCGTAGACCACGTCGGCACCGGAAGCGCAGTCTCGTTGACCGAACGACTGGGCGACATCGACCACCACCGGTACCCCGGCGGTACGCGCCAGCTCGACGATCTTCTCGACCGGCTGCACGACTCCGCTGTGAGATCCGATGTGGCACACGTGGATGAAGTCGGGCTGCTCGAACTGCAGCATGTTCTCGAGCGCATCGGTGTCGACGTGTCCGTACACGTCGGCGGACGGGATGGTGTGCACGGCGTACCCGCGGCGCTCGAACTCGTCGAGGTTGGGCCCGAACTCGTTTTTGGCCACCCACACCGATGCCGAGATCGGGAGATTCCAGAAGGTCAGCAGCGCGCGGAGCGCGGCCTTCGCGGACTCGCGGAACGCGAGCTCATGCGCCTGGCGCCCGACGAGCGTGGCGATGTCACGACGGCACCGGTCCAGCGACTCGGTGATCTGTTCCTGGGCCACGTAGGCGCCGCGCTCGGCCTCACGCCACAGGTGAGCGGTGATGGTTTCGATGACCTGATTCGAAGCGCGCGATGCCGCGGCGGAATCGAGGTGGATGCTGACGGGCTCTGTTCGGGCCCGATGCCATAGGTCACCGAGCTCGCTGACGTACATCCGAAGGTCCTCCTCGCAGGTCATGCTGGGTGGCGCCGGGCACTTGGGTCGCTCTTACGCTACCGCGAAGGGGCACGGCGGAACCCGTCACCCACCAGCGCCGTCCAAGTACTCATGGAACCGACGATCGAGTATGTCTTCGGGGCCGGTGACGGGCGGACCAGCACCTGGACCTCGTCGGCAGATCTGACCCTCGGAGGAGGTGCTCCGGATGCGGTTCGGCTCGACTTCGACGGCGACGGACTGTCCGACGATGCGTTGTGGGATCGCGACCATGACGGACGGGCCGACTGCAGCGCGCTCGACCTCGACGACGACGGCGCCGTCGACGCCTGGTTCACCGACGATGGTTCAGGAGTGTGGGGAAAGCGGTCCGAGGGCCTTGCCGGTGCCGGACCGGACGTGCCGCCTGATCCGGCCCGTTCGCCGTCGCCGGTAAACCCGGAAGAGCCGTCTGCACCACCAGGGGAGCGTACGTTCGACAGCAACGCCGATGGACAGGACGACATCGCGGTCTCCCGCACCGGCGGGCGGCTCTACATCGACACCGATGACGACGGGAAGTTCGATCAGGTGCTGATCGACTCGGATCTGAATGGTGTCGCCGACTCGGGGGCCCATCCCGGGCCGGAAGGTTTGACGTTCGACCGCTATGGGTAGCTCCGCTAACAGTTTTCGGATATCGATTTCATCGGACAATCGGCGGATGGTTCGCACAGACGGCCGCTCGAATCGGGCGACGAGTCTCAGGGCGGTTGCCGCCCCTGTCAGCAGCCACCCTGAGAGCCACCCCTCGCTCCACTTGAATGACCGTTACGATCAGAAATGGAAGTAAGGCTCAGTCAACCATGAGGGCAGATGCAGTGCAAGACTTCGGGGCGGCCCAGGAAGACGTAGAGCCTGTGGTGCTGTGCGGGTCCACCGCTCGCACTCACCAAGAGTGCTTCGACCGGGCGGGCCGGATGGCGTCAGCCCTGGTCGACTGCGGTGTCGAGTTCGGCGAGAGGGTCGGACTCCTCGCCTTCAACAGCGTCGACTTCCTCGAGATCTCCATCGCCATCGCCTCTGCAGGAGGCAACCCGGTGCCCATCAATTGGCACTGGACCGCACCAGAGATCACCTACATCCTCGACGACTGCGAGCTGCGGATCCTCTTCTGCGACACGATGCATCTGCGCACCGCCCGCCAGGCCGTTGCCGCGGCGCGCTCGACTGTGCAGATCGTCGAGGTCACCGACGGGGTGAACCGCCGCAATTCGCATGAAGCACTCATCGCAAGTCAGTCCGACGGGCTCGAGTACGGGGAGGGGGCCATGGCGGCCTCGCTCGGCCTGATCTACACCTCGGGTACCACCGGACGGCCCAAAGGCGTTGTGCGCGAGCGCATGAGCGCGGATCAACTGTTCACCGTGGCTGCGGCCACGGCCGAACGCATGGGGCTCCGGCAAGGCGGCGAGCTGCTTGTCGCCGGACCGCTGTATCACGCAAGTCCCAATGCTTTTGCTCTCTTGGGCCTGCGGGTTGGCTCGAACGTGACCCTCATGCCGAGGTGGGATGCCGAAGATTTTCTCGAGTTGATCCACACCAGGCGTATCGAGCAGGCCAAGGTCGTCCCCACGATGCTCTCCCGGTTGCTGTCGCTGCCACCCGAGGTTCGGACCTCCTACGACGTGTCGTCTCTGACGCATCTCGTCCATTCGGCGGCGCCGTGCCCACCGGCCATCAAGCGTGCTTCCATCGAGTGGTTCGGGGACGCGGTCAAAGAGTTCTTCGGCTGCACCGAAGGCGGGATCATCACCTGGATCGACGCACAGGAGTGGTCGGAGCGTCCAGGATCGGTCGGCCGTCCGGTGGGCGGTTCTTCGGTGAGGATCGTCGACGACACGGGCCGGCCGGTGCCGGCCGGAACGGCGGGGCGTGTACAGATCCAGCCGGCGCCGGACTGGCCGGCCTTCACCTACCTACGCAGCCCCACGCCGGCCCGGTTCCCTCTGGATGTGGGCGATGTCGGCTACGTCGACGACGACGGATACCTGTTCTTGACGGGCCGCAGCACCGAGGTGATCATCTCCGGCGGGGTCAACATCTATCCCGCCGAGATCGAGGCCGCCGCGATGGAACTGGCGTACGTCGAAGACGCTGCCGCGGTCGGCCGACCACACGAGGGTGACCTGGGGGAGCAGGTGGCCCTGTATGTGGTGGCCAGGCCCGGGTATGACGTCCAGCCGACCCAGCTGCTTGATGCGCTCAGTGAGCGCTTGGCGTCATACAAGCTGCCACGGATCATCGAGGTGCTCGACCATCTCCCGCGCGACGACAGCGGCAAGGTCTACAAGTTCAAGCTGTGAGGTTGTGCCCGAGTCGTTTCAGGCGGCGGGATTGTGCCGGCGCAGTCGCCGGTCTTCGAGCGCTCGCGCGGTGCGGTAGGTGCGGCCGGCACGCCACACCTGGAACGCGGCCTCGAGACTGAGAAGCAGCGACCCGGCAACGCAAAAGCCGAGCGCCAGCAGTCCCAATGTGACGCTGACAGGGCTTGTCTCGGCTATGGGGATGTCCGCGATATAGATGAGCGCGGTTCCGACGAACTTCCACGCCGCCCAGCCCACACCGAAGAGACCGCCCAGGCCGACGAGATAGCGCAGCGGGCCGAGCTCGGAGCGCACCACGGTCCAGCCGAGAAAGCCTGCCGGAAGACCGATCCAGATGGCGAAGACCGCCTCGTACAGAACAACGTTGAAGTGGTCACCGTATTCGGTGAGGAAGTTGGCCGACGGCGGGAAGTCCGCGTGCACGAGGGTCATGTTGATCACCGCGACAGACGCTGCGGCACCGAGCACCAGGATCATCACCCGTTGGTGCAGTTCGGGATCGGTCCACTCGTCGCCGTCGGGATCCAGGCTGTTTCTCCGGATCGCGATCAACGCACCGACCAGCGCACAACCGGCAAGCACAGCTGATGTTGCGCCCCACATGCGTTCGGCAGTGGTCATCAGATGTCGTACCCCGTCTTCGGGTACGAGCGCTAGGTAGTTCTCTCCGGTGAGGCAGTAAAACGTGATGCACACACCGAAGACGATTGTCGTGGCACGGCGATACCAACCGCCTCGGAGGGCGATCAGGATTCCCAGGGCCACCCCTGTCCAAGCCAGGGCCCCGAGAAGGGTGTTCATGCCACGATGCCAACAGCTCCGAATGCAGCGGTCAGGGCGCGATTGGTCCGGGGCTCATTGCCTCGGCCTTCGGCGAGCGTGCCCACTGTGGTGGCAAAGGCCTCGGCCTTGGCCTCCCGGCGTGAGTTCTGATCGCAACCGTCGTGGCCTGCCAGCAGGTGCCAGGCCTCATGCGCGGCGATGTGGATGCGATGGGCAGTGGAGACGTTGCCCGGGATGACGATGATCGCGGTGCCGTTTGCGGTACGCAACGCCGCCCCCGTCAGTTCGCCTGAGGTCAGGCTGTCCGAGGTGATGCAGCGAACCGCGCAATCGAGTTGGCGGGTGAGGCGGTGTTCGAAGTCCTCCCAGGACCAATCACCTTCGGGGGTGATCGCGGCGGCCAGGCGGAACATCTTCTGTCGGGTCATCATTGTCCGACGCTCTTCTCTGCTTCGAGTACCCGGCTCACCTCGCGGAGCAACGTCGCCAGTTCGGCTCGCCCGGTCGACGACAGCTGGTCGGCGCGAAGTCCGGCCACCTGTAGTCCCGTTTCTTCGATCGCCGCCTGCACCTCTTCGCCTAGAGTGCGAGGGTTGTTCGAAAAGTGGTCTTTGGAGACCCCGAAGAAGGAGCAGATGGCGTCGCGAACGGCGCCGTCGACCTTCATCACGCGACCCTTGCGGATCCGCCACACGAACTGCCGGTCGATGTTGCGGCCGGTTTCTGCCGTGACCCAATCTGCGATCTCGGCGTTCGCGGTACGAGACCCACCCGGCCACCGAATGGCACAGAGCTTATTGAGCTCGATTGCGAACTCCGACACCTCATCACGATTGCGCATGCGGTAATAATGCCAGGTCCAATACCACTTTGTCGCCACAGTCTGCAGTCGAGGTCGAGCATGGAAAAAGTCATGATGTCCGTTCGTGCCCCCGTTCCCGACGACAAATGGTGCTCTGAACTGCGAAAACGTGTCGTGGAATTGACTACGAAAGCGGATTTTTCGGGGGTTACCATCAATGTCCGGGATTCGCCTGTGACCGACTCGATCATGACTCTGACCACGCTGGAACCTCCGATTGTGGCCGTCATCAGCGTGTGGACCCACCAAAACTACGGTCCCGGTGTCTCGGAATTGATCAACACTCTCGAAAGCGATTATCGAAACCCCGATTACGAAAACATCGCCGCCTATCTCGTCACCGAATCGATTCCACTGCCGCCGCCTGTTGTCGAATCGGGCACCAGAACACCCGGGCTGGCGAACATGGCGTTTCTGCGCAGACCAGAACATATCGATGAACAGACGTGGCTGCGACGGTGGCATCTCGACCACACCAGCGTGGCGATCGAGACCCAGTCGACGTTCGGCTACGTGCAAAACGCGGTGGTGAGGCCGCTCACGGCTACGTCGCCACCGCTCACCGCCATCGTCGAGGAACTGTTCCCGATCGAGGCGGTTCACGATGTGCACGCCTTCTTCGGCGCCGCTGACGACAAAGACCTGGCGGACAGGATGGGCCGGATGCTCGCGAGCACCGGCGCCTTCGGTGCCGACCAGAACATCGACACCGTGCCTACGAGCCGCTACGTCTATTCGACCCCGTTCCGCGACTGAGCGTCAGCCCTTGGCGGGCCGGCCTCGATCCGTTCGAGTTGATAGGCGATGGGGTTGGCAGACGCGGATTCCCAATCGGAGTCGAGCCACCAGGTGATGCCCGCAGCGGCAAGCTCCCCAGCCTGTTCGCGTTCGGCGGCCGGATCGGACAGGTCGGCGCTGCCTTCGTAGACGATGTCGTAGTTTCCCGTGAAACCAAGTTCGGCCCGCAATTCGCGGATCTCCCTGGCCACCGCTGCCCAGTGCTCCACCGAAACCGGCACCACGCCCTCGATTCCGGGGTCACGAGGGAAGTTCGGTAGGAGCCCGTCGCACCGAGCCGCTCGAGCCATGGACTTGCGGGCGCCTTGTAGTCCGACACACCAGGTGGTGATCCGCGGCTGCTGGACCGGCGGCAGTGGCAGCTCGAAGTCCGTCGGCTGCACCTGGTAGTGCTTGCCGTCGTAGGCGAACGGCTGACCAGCCCAGAGACCGAAGAGCACGTCGAGTCCCTCGTCGAACAGCTCGGCGCGGGTTTTGCGGCCCTGGTCGCGCTCGAAGGCCAGCCACCCGGGATGCAGGGCGCCCATGCCGACGCCGAGGATCACACGGCCGTTGCTCAGCCGGTCGAGGGTCGTGGTCGTGGACGCCAGATCCCACGGTTTGCGGCGGGGCAGTGGGGTGAGCATCGTGCCCAGGCGGATGCGCTCGGTGCGCATTGCCGCGGCGGTCAGCGAGATCCAGGGGTCGTTGCCCCACAGTGCCTCCCAGCCGAAGACGGCGTCCCAACCGGCCGCTTCCGCCGCGACCGCCAATTCGGCGAACTCCATGCCGGCGCCCTTCGGGAACACGATTCCGTACTGCACGCCGCCTCCTGGTCAGATGGTGATCTTCTCCGGTGATGACCGATTGTTGACCACACGTACGACAAAGATCGCCACCACGTAGACCACGGAACCCGCGATGATCAGATCGGGCGACTTGCCGTTGTCCGCAATCGTCAAGGCCGCCACGAACACCGCACCGACAAATGCGAAATTGAAGAGCGCGTCCTGGAACGAAAATGCCTGCCCGCGACGGGCGTCGTCGACGTCCATCTGCATCGCGGCGTCGGCGCACAGCTTGCACACCTGGCCGATCAGTCCGAGCACCACGGCAGCAACACAGATGACGATCCCGTTGAACGTGCACAGCGCGATCTGGGCAAGGGCTCCGACCGCCAGCGCCGACACCACCGCCCGTGTCCTGCCGATGCGGGCGACGAGGAACGGTGTGATCACCGCAGCCAGGGACATCCCGACCGCGATCATCCCGGCCACCAGGCCGAAGCCGGTGAGCCCGCCACCGAGCGACGAATGTTTGGTCA
Organism: Williamsia sp. D3; assembly: GCF_000506245.1. Taxonomy (NCBI): domain Bacteria; kingdom Bacillati; phylum Actinomycetota; class Actinomycetes; order Mycobacteriales; family Nocardiaceae; genus Williamsia; species Williamsia sp. D3. The sequence goes on from NZ_AYTE01000020.1 coordinate 16,595, forward strand.
GCACCAGCAGCACCAAGGTGTTGACCCCGAAGACCAGCCGGTGGGCGCCGACCGCCGAGAGGGCCGCGGCCACCGACGGCACCTTCCAGACGGCCCGGGCTCCATGGCCCAGACCCACCGCGACCGCACGCAGCGCGGAACCGCCGGGACTTCGTGCCCGCGATCCGCCCACGACGTCGGGGTGGTCGGGTCCGAGCTGAAGCGGTTCGAAGCGGTGGGCGATGAAGGCGGCGATCAGAGCCACCACCACTGCACCCATCGTGGTCGCGGCACTCCCGGTGTTGTCGGAACCGAAGATCTCACGCAGGACGAGAGCTCCGCCGGCTCCAGCGGCCAGAGCGCCCGCACCGATGGTCGTGAAGAAGGAGTTCATTCCGACGAGGTGCTCGCGCGCGGCAACGTGTGGCAGTCCGGCCGAGAGCCCGGACGCCACGAAACGACTCGCGCCGGTCACCGCCAGGGCGGCGATGAGGACGCCGGTGTCGCCGGTTCCGGTGGCGATCACGATCGCCACCAGGGTCACCAGCACCGCGCGCAGGACGTTGGCCCAGACGAGCACGGTACGCCGATCCCAATGGTCGAGGAGGGCTCCGGCGAACGGGCCGATCACCGAGTAGGGGAGAAGTAGTACGGCCATGCCGGCGGCGACGGCCATCGGGTCGGCGTGCCGTTCGGGATTGAACAGGATCGCGCCGCCCAGGGCGGCCTGGAAGAGCCCGTCGGTGAACTGGCTGCCCAGACGGACCGCGAGCAGCCGAGAAAGGCCCGGTGAACAACGAAAAGACCTGATGAAGTCCCGCAGAGGTAACCGGTGGTCACCGATGGGGGAGGGCGGCACGGTTGCCGCCGTGGTGGGTTCGACGTTCACCATGTCCAGCGTACAAACACCTCGCCGGTGGCGTGCGATGATGAACGCGTGTCACCGAGTACCGCCCAGGTGTCTGCCGGCAGTCTGCTTATGGCCTCAGCCGATCTCGCCGAGCCCACGTTTCGCCGCACGGTGATCTACGTCATCGAACACAATGACGCGGGCACGCTCGGGGTGGTCTTGAACCGGATGAGTCAGACTGCGGTGCACAACCTTCTGCCGGCATGGACCGACACGGCCGCCCGGCCGAAGGCGATCTTCGTGGGCGGGCCGGTCAAGCAGGATTCCGCTCTGTGTCTCGGTGTCGTCAAGCCGGGTATGCCCATCGACCACCTTCCCGCCCTTCGCCCCGTCGAAGGCCGCGTGGTGCTGGTGGACCTCGATGCCGACGCCGATGATCTCGGGTCGGTGCTGACCGGCGTCCGGATCTTCGCCGGCTACGCGGGCTGGGGGATCGGGCAACTGGGTGACGAACTCCGCCAGGGAAGCTGGATCGTGGCGCCGTCGCTGGCCGACGATGTCCTGGTACCCGCGGACGTCGATCTCTGGGCACAGGTGCTGCGCCGTCAGCCGTGGCCGCTGCCGCTGTTGTCCACTCACCCGATCGAACTCGAACGAAACTGACAACCCGTCCTGGCCGGGTCACCGAACTGTTACGGTTCGATTCGAAATCGGTGACGGTGAGAGACAGGCGTCGCCGGGTGTGGGGAGTTGGAGGGGTCCGATGTCAGGGTGGGTTCGTAGGAACGGTTTCGGCAAAGTCGCTGTGATGGCCGGTGTCGCGACAGTGGCACTGATGGCCGGGTTGATCAATCCGGTTGCGGCGCAAGCAGATCCGACCGCGGGAGCGAATGGGCAGCAGTGGACTGCCGGACACGATCAGGGCCTGCGGTACCCGGACGTCAACGTCCAGTGGGACGTGCCGATCACGATGAGCGACGGCACGGTTCTCAAGGCCAACGTCTACCGTCCGGCGGATGCCGCCCGTAATCCTGTCGCCACCAAGACGCCCGTGATCGTGAACATGACCCCGTACACCAAGTTGGTGTCTGCGGTGGCCGATGCGGCGTTGTCGAACCCGGTGCTCGGTCCGCTGGCCGACCAGCTCGCGGGGATGATCAATCTGTCGGGTACACCGATCGATGGCATCAACGACTTCGCGGGCGCGATCCGCGGTGGCTTTGCTCGCACCTTCTCCGTCGACCAGAAACTGGTCCGCAGCGGTTACACCCAGGTGGTGGTCGATGTGCGCGGAACCGGTTTCTCCCAGGGTGTCTGGGACGTCTTCCGTGAGCGCGAGCAGAAGGACACCGTCGAGGTGATCAACTGGGCGGCAACGCAGGGCTGGTCGGACGGCAACGTCGGGATGAGCGGTGTCTCCTATTCGGGGATCAACCAGATCCAGGCTGCCAACAAGAACCCCGAGCCGCTCAAGGCGATCTTCCCGGTGGAGCCGGGCGGCGACCTCATCCGCGACATCGTCGCGCCGGGCGGTGCCCTCGGCGTCGGCTTCCTGCCGGCATGGCTCGCGTTGGTCAACGGCTTGAAGTTCGTCCCCGACGTCCAGTCGATGCTCAACGGCACCTTCGACTGGAAGTGGTTGTCGGACAGGCTCACCGATCCGGCGGTGTTCGCCCCGCAGCTGTTCGACGCGCTCTTGTCGCCGACCATCGAGTCGATTCCGCCGCGCACGATGAACCTTCTCGACAGCGCGTCCGCCGAGCGCGTGGGCTGGCGCGATCTCGCCGAGAACATCGAGGTGCCGACGATGCTCTACGGCGGCTGGTTCGACCTGTTCACCAACAGCGAGTGGCGGATGTACAACAAGATTCCGCTCTCGGGCGGCAAGAAGCAGCTGATCATGGGCCCCACCTACCACATCACCGGCGGCGCCGGCTTCGGTGATCCCGGCAGCCCACCCCGGCTCGACGTGCTGCAGAAGGCGTGGTTCGACAAGTGGCTCAAGGGCATCGACAACGGGATCGAGAACTACGGGCCTGCCACGCTCTACCAGTTGGGCAACGGCTGGACCACGGCGTCGGACTTCCCGCGCCCCGGGATGAACTACCAGCGGATGTACCTGTCCGACCGCTCGAGCGGTACCGCGCCGCACGCCGTCCGCGACGGCTCGCTGTCGACGGAGCCCTCACCGAGTCGGGGCCGGATGACCGTTGCCCCCGGCCTGGCCACCCTGTGTTCCCGCGATGCGGCCCAGCAGACCGCGGGCCTGGTGGGGATCTTCCCGTTCTGTGCCGACGACGCGCGGATCTCGGAGTCCACGGCCCTGACGTTCACCAGTGCGCCGGTGCAGGTGCCGACAACCATCAGCGGGCCGGTGAACCTGCACCTCAACACGGTGATGGACGCAACCGATGGGTATTGGACGGCAACGCTCAACGACGTCGCGCCTGACGGTACGTCGACCGTCCTGACGTCGGGCCAGGTGATGGCGTCGTTGCGTGCCCTCGACGCGGAAAAGACGGGTTACGCACCCAACGGCGACGTGGTGGACCCGGTCAACACGCTGACGCTCGAAACCCGGCAACCGGTGCAGCCGGGCAAGGCAGTCCAGCTCGACGTCGGTCTGCTCGCGACGGACGCGTTGATCAAACCGGGCCACCGGCTGCGGGTGGACGTGTTCGCGATGAACTTCCCGAAGGGGCTGCCGCTTCGGCCGCTGCTGAACGAGTCGGAGCTCAAACCGGAACACATCCAGCTCGATCCGAATGCCCCGAGCTTCTTGAGCATCCCGGTGTCGATACCGGCACCCTGACCTGGGCGGCGTCGCTGCTGACCGTGGCCGTTTGGCTAGTTGGTGCACACCTTCTGCAGTGAGCAGCTGGCGCAGCCACCGCTCTGGCTACAGTCCGATGCGGGCTCTTCGACGGTGGTCGCCGCGCGGATGCCGAATGACCCGATGACGCCGGCGATGACCACACCGACGACGATCGCGGCGAGCGCGAGGACGACACCGGCTCCGCCGCCGAGCGCGAAGGCGAGGATGGCGCCCATCGCGAGGATGGCCCCGGCGCAGATCAATCCAGGGCCGGCCACGCGGTTGGCGACGACAAACGCGTCGTCATTGCGCATGGTCTCTGCCGACCGGACACCGAACCACCGGTTACGAGGCAGCTTGCGAGTGGTGCCGAGGGCACCCACCGTGAGGAAGATCAGCGCCAGCACCAGCGTGATAGTGGCGAGGATGAAGGCGGCGATGGTCACCCCACCACCATACGATGCTGTGCAAATCGCCCGTCGGAAGGCCTGCGTACGGCGGCTGCGAGCAACGCTTTACGCTGGTCAAGTGACTGGTTCGACGACTCCTGGCCCTGACGACACCCTGCAGCACCGCTATACCGCGGACCTGGCCGGGCAGATCGAGGAGCGCTGGCAGCGGAATTGGACAGAAGGTCGTACCTTCGAGGCCCCCAATCCGACCGGTGAACTGGCCGGCGACCTCTCGTCGTTCAACGGACCGGACGCCAAGCTGTTCGTCCAGGACATGTTCCCGTACCCGTCGGGTTCGGGGCTGCACGTCGGCCACCCGCTGGGCTTCATCGCCACCGATGTGTACGCGCGCTACCACCGGATGAACGGCTACAACGTCCTGCACACGATGGGCTTCGACTCCTTCGGGTTGCCCGCAGAGCAGTACGCCGTGCAGACAGGCACGCATCCGCGCACCACCACCGAGGCCAACATCGAGCGATACCTCGAGCAGATCCGCAGGCTGGGCCTCGGTCACGACGAGCGGCGCCGCGTGGCCACCACCGACGTCGAGTTCTATCACTGGACGCAGTGGATCTTCTTGCAGATCTACGACGCCTGGTACGACGCAGAGCAGGGTAAGGCGCGGCGTATCCCCGAACTGATCGCCGAGCTGGAATCGGGCGCCCGCACTCTGGCGGACGGCCGGACCTGGTCGGAACTGGACCAGGCCGCCCGCAACGACGTGATCGACGAGTACCGGCTGGTCTACCAGAGCGATTCACTCGTCAACTGGTGTCCCGGGCTGGGAACTGTGCTGGCCAACGAAGAGGTCACGGCGGACGGCCGCAGCGACCGCGGCAATTTCCCGGTCTTCCGTAAACGCCTGCGGCAGTGGATGATGCGCATCACCGCCTACAGCGACCGCCTCCTCGACGACCTCGAGCTGCTGGACTGGCCCGAGAAGGTCAAGACCATGCAGCGCAACTGGATCGGCCGTTCGCGCGGTGCCCAGGTGTCGTTCGATGTGCCCGGCACCGATCACCAGATCGAGGTGTTCACCACCCGGCCCGACACGCTTTTCGGTGCCACTTACATGGTGCTCGCGCCCGAACACAAGCTGGTCGACGAGCTCACCAGTGCTGCCTGGCCTGCAGACGTCAACTCGCTGTGGACCTTCGGTGCCCCGACTCCCGCGGCCGCGATCGCGAAGTACCGGGAGACCATCGCTGCCAAATCCGACCTGGAGCGCCAGGAGAACAAAGAGAAGACCGGTGTCTTCACCGGCAGCTACGCGACGAATCCGGTCAACGGACAACAGATCCCGATCTTCATCGCCGACTATGTGCTCATCGGTTACGGCACTGGCGCCATCATGGCGGTGCCGGCCCACGACCCCCGTGACCACGAGTTCGCGACGTCGTTCGGTCTCCCGATCATCGAGGTGATCGGCTCCGAACAAGGTGTCGCCGAGCAGGCGTACACGGGTGACGGAACGCTGGTGAACTCCGGATTCCTCGACGGGATGACGGTGGAGGACGCCAAGGCGGCGATCATCGAGCGGCTCGAGTCCGATGGTGCCGGCAGCGGGACGATCCAGTACAAACTGCGCGACTGGCTGTTCGCCCGACAGCGCTACTGGGGCGAGCCCTTCCCCATCGTCTACGACGAGAACGGCGCACCACATTCGATTCCGGATTCGATGCTGCCGGTCGAGCTGCCCGACGTGATCGATTACGCGCCTGTCTCTTTCGACCCCGACGACGCTGACAGTGAGCCGTCGCCGCCACTGGCCAAGGCCACCGATTGGGTGCATGTCGAACTCGATCTCGGGGATGGTCTCAAGCACTACACCCGCGACACCAACGTGATGCCGCAGTGGGCGGGCAGTTCCTGGTATCAGCTGCGCTACATCGATCCCGAGAACTCGGAAGAGTTGTGCGCCAAGGAGAACGAGGCCTATTGGATGGGCCCGCGTCCCGAGTTGCACGGACCGCAGGACCCCGGTGGCCTCGACCTCTACGTCGGCGGCGTGGAGCACGCCGTGCTGCACCTGCTCTACTCGCGCTTCTGGCACAAGGTGCTGTTCGACCTCGGACACGTCACCTCGGCAGAACCGTACCGCCGTCTCTACAACCAGGGAATGATCCAGGCGTACGCGTTCACCGATTCGCGGGGCATCTACGTCCCGGCCGAAGAGGTCACCGAACAAGGTGGCAAGTTCTTCTACCAGGGTCAGGAAGTCCACCGCGAGTACGGAAAAATGGGCAAGTCGCTCAAGAATTCCGTTGCGCCCGATGACATCTGCCGCGAGTACGGCGCCGACACCCTGCGTGTTTACGAAATGTCGATGGGTCCGCTCGACACCTCCCGCGCCTGGGCGACCAAAGACGTGGTGGGCGCCCAACGATTCCTCCAGAGGGCCTGGCGCCTGGTGGTCGACGAGGCGACCGGCGACATGCGGGTCACCGAAGAACCGCTGGCTGACGACACCAATCGTCTGCTCAACAAGACCATCGAGGGCGTTCGGGAGGACTACGCAAACCTGCGCGACAACACCGCGGTGGCCAAGCTGATCGAGCTCACCAATCACCTCACCAAACAGTATCCGAAAGGGGCTCCGCGAGAAGCGGTATCACCGTTGGTGTTGATGCTCGCACCGGTCGCGCCGCACATCGCCGAAGAGCTGTGGGGCAGGCTGGGCGGCACGGGATCGCTGGCGCACGGGCCGTTCCCGACGCCGGATCCGCAGTGGCTGGTCGAAGACACCATCGAGATCCCGATCCAGGTCAAGGGCAAGGTCCGCAGCCGGATGACGGTGGCCGCCGACGCAGACGAGGCCACTCTGCGGGCAACGGCATTGGCGGACGAGAAGATCGCGCCGTTGCTTGACGGCGAGCCGCGCAAGGTGATCGTGGTGCCCGGCCGAATGGTCAACATCATCCCTTGAACTGAAGTGGACCACGGCGACAAGCCCGCCGGTGTCAGGCGGGCTTGTCCAGCTGTGCCCTCAGCGCCGAATCGGTGTGGCGCACAGCCTGTCCCACGACAGGCTCGATCACCGCGCCCAGTGCGCGGCCGGCGATGCCTCCCGGGAGGTCGTACGACATCTCGACGTTGACGTCGGTGCCGGTCGCGGTGTCCTCGAAACGCCACACCGTCGCGGCGGAGAAGCCTTTGACCGATTCAAGGCGGACCATCTCGTTCTCGACGAACTCGGTGACCTCGAGGGTGGCCTTGAGAGCCTTCGGGCCCACGTTCATCACCACGTCGAACGTGGCTCCGAGCCCGTAGACGGTCTCCGACACCGGTTCGAACTTCTTGACACCGAACATCCAATCCGGGACGTGCCGGTGGTCGTTGACATAGGCAAAGGCTCGTTCTCGCGTCGCCTTCACCTCGGAACTGTGTCGGACAACTCCCATGAACAACCCCCACCAATCGTCTGCGATTCGCGGACCCGCCACTGGGCCACGGCTTTCTGCACCTTATCGCGAGCGCATCCCGGAGCGACGAGTTGTGGTTCATGCTGGTCGTTTGAGTCGCAGACGGCTGTAGATGAACACCAGGAGCAGCAGCGCGATGGCCCCGAGCACGCCGTAACTCAGGCCGAGAGTTGCCATATCGTGCTTCCACATCGGTTCGTCCTCGGTAGCGGCACCAGGGGTGGTCCATTGGACCTCCACGGTGGACGCCGCGGCGGCGTAACCCCACCGGGCGGGGACAAGCCAGGCAAGCTGCTCGAGGCCCATCCGATCGTGGAGGGCGAAGAGCCCGCCGCAGAAGACCAACTGCACCATCACCACCACCACAAGCGGCGGCATCGTCTGTTCCGGGGTGCGGACCGTCGCCGAGATCGCCAGGCCGATGAGCGCACCGATGCAGGTGAGCAGCGCGAGGTCGATTCCGAGTTCGATTGCGCCGGGCAGGTATACGCCCTTGCCCGGTGTGCCCCGGCCGGCATAGGTGATCACCAGCATCATCACCGTCTGTGCGATGGCTGCGAGGGCGAACACGATCACCTTGGCGGTGAGGTAGGCACCTGGCCGTAGGCCGACGGCACGTTCTCGCTCGAAAATGGACCGCTCGCCGACGAGGTCGCGCACCGTGAGCGCCGAGCCCATGAATGTCGCGCCGATCGACAGGACCACCAGGATCTGCAGTGTCTCGGTGGTGCCGGGGGCGTTCAGACCGAAACCGGCCGACCCCGGGATCACCAGGGTGAGTGCCCCCAAGACAACGGGAAGCAAGATCAGGAACGTCAGATAGCCTCTGTCGGCGAAGATCAGGCGTATCTGACGTCGTGCGATCGTACTGACCTGGCGCAACGCGCTGGTCTGACGGGATCGAGGCCGCGGCGCCGATGGCGGTGGGGGTTGCGGTGGTCGGCGGCGCAGCGCGGTCGACCGGTAGCGGGTCGCCGCCTCATCGGGTCGCGCCGCGACGTACGCGAAGATCTCCGCCCAATCACCGGTGCCCATCGCGGCATTCACCGACTCCGGCGGACCACAGAATGCTGTCTTACCGCCGGGGGCCAACAGCAGGACCTGATCGCATATCGACAGATGCGCCACCGAGTGGGTGACCACGATGACAACCCGGCCTGCGTCGGCGAGTCGGCGCAGGGTCTGCATCACCTGGCGGTCGAGCGCCGGGTCGAGGCCGGAGGTCGGTTCGTCGAGGATGAGAAGCGCCGGGCCCGTCAGCAGTTCCATCGCCACCGATGCCCGTTTACGTTGTCCCCCTGACAGTTTGTCGATGCGGGTGCCGGTGTGCTCGGTCAGTTGCAGCTCGGCGAGCACGCCGTCGATCACGGCGTCGCGGTCGGCACGGGACGTGTCGGGCGGCAGTCGCAACTGCGCGGCGTAGCGCAGGGCCTGGCGCAGGGTGAGCCGTCCGTGCAGCACGTCGTCCTGCGGGACCATGCCGATGCGCGTTCGCAGGGCCTCGTACTCCTCGTGGACGCTGCGACCTTCGAAGGTGACCTGGCCGGCGGTGGGATGCCCGGCACCGGACACGATTCGGGAGACGGTCGACTTCCCGGCGCCCGACGGCCCGATGATCGCGGTGAGAGTGCCCGGCGCAGCGCTGAACTCGATGTCGCTGACGAGTTGCTTCCGGTCGACCGTGAGGCTGACCGAGCTGACGTGGACACCGCCGCCGACCACCGACTGGTCTTGTCCCCGGACGAGTTTGCCGTCCGTGACCACGAAGTCGCTGTTGCCGATGGTCACCACGTCGCCGTCGGTCAGCTGGTGCCGCATCACTCGGCGACCGTTGACGTAGGTGCCGTTGACACTGCGTAGGTCTTCGATCAGCAGCCCTTGCGGTCCGCTGATCATCTGGGCGTGACGACGCGAGGCGAGCACGTCGCTGACCACGATGTCGTTGTCGGGTGTGCGCCCGATCCGGACCGTGGAACCACGGGCGATGTCCAGGGCCTCGCGCTGCGGTGGCGGCGACTGGTTCTGCGCAATGGCCTGCAGGTGAGGCATATTCGTCGGTGTGATGCTCTCGACCACCCGGATCTGGAGGAGCGGGCCGTTGTGGGGGTCCCCGAGGCGAATCTGCTGACCCCGGCCCACCGGCACCGATTGCACACGCCGGCCGTCGAGATAGAGGCCGTTGGTGCTGCCCTCGTCGGTCACCACCCAGCCGCCCTGCCAGCTCACCATTGCGTGGCGCCGCGAGATGAGCGGGTGGTCGACGGTGATGTCGCATTCGGGTACCCGGCCGATGGCGAGCTGCGGGGCCGGTCGTACCGACCGGGGCACACCGTCGACCCACACCTGTAGTTCGGTCCTTGTGGGCGCGGTCATCTCACCACTCGTCACTGCTGTGGGCTGGCGATGGTGAACGGCTTCTGCCAATCAGAGGTGATGATGTCCACCTTTCCGTCATCGACGGTGATGGTCGCCTGGACGAGGTTGTACGGTGCCTCGGCGGCTACCCACAGGGTGATCGGCAGGGTGGGTTGTGTCTTGTCGATTTCGGGGAGGATCGGTTTGAGCTCGGCACTGGCAATGGTGCCCTCGACCTTGATTGCCTTGACGCCGTTGATCTCCTCGGTGCCGGCAGAGGTCGGATCCTGCACCTTGGCAATCACATTAGCCAGCCCGAGGTCTTTGTCGAGGATCACCGCGGGGTCGTAGATACGGTTCGCCGGTCCCATGTTCGTGTACTCGGTGCCGCCGTCACCCTTGGTGTAGAGGTTGCCCTCGGAGACGATGAACTCCGACTGCGACAGGTTGTTGTTGATCCGGAACTCGCCGTCACCCTGCGCTGCGACAGCGGGGCGGTTGGTCACGTCGCCGGTCAGATTCTGGATCGGCAGACTGTCGATCGAATCGCTGACATCCAGCACGATGTGTACCGAGTTCATCATTCGTGTCGTCTGAGAACTCTGCTCGACGACCGCGGTGGGATCGGACGCCGCCACCGACGGCGGGGCCTCCCGTGAACTCTCCAGAACGGGCGGAATCGACTGTGTGGTGGTGGGATCGGAGTTTGACCCACCACCGCACGCGGTGAGCAACACGGCGGAAAGCGACAGGGCGGCAGCCGCCGCGACAAGGGTGGTTCGCGAACGGACGGTTCGCGCTGGGCTGGGTTGGTTCGGCATGGTGACGGACGCTAGTGGACTGCCGACGACCCCGGAAGTCGGTCATTTGAATTCACGTCTGTGCGCGGCTCGGGAACATTCCGGCATGGCCCTGCCTCCTATCCCCAACTGAGGCAGAGGCCGTCCCCAAACGGACGGTGTGACACACGAAGGACAGCGCATGACTGACACCCATGTCGGGGATGAGGCCACCGACCTCGACCAGCCGGCGGAGGATCATGATCTCGGCAGGATGCCCGGTCCCGACGGCGGGCCCCGGCTCGCGAACGTCTGGGTCTATCGAGGGCGCGCCTACGACCTGACCGACTGGATCTCCAAACATCCCGGTGGCGAGTTCTTCATCGGACGTACCAAGAACCGCGACATCACCTCCATCATCGGTTCGTACCACCGTGATCCGGAAAAGATCGAGCGGATGCTCCAGAAGTACGCGCTGGATCGTGATGCCGTCGTCGAGGACATCCATCCGAAGGCCAATGCCCCCGACTTCCTCTTCAAGGAGAACTTCGACAGCTGGCGCGACACCCCGCACTTTCGCTTCGACGACAAGAACGATCTCCTCCACAGGATCAAGGCCAGGCTCAAGGAACCCCAGCTGGCCGCCCGTTTGAAGCGGATGGACACGGTCTTCAACATTGTGGTGATCGGCCTCGTGGTCGCGTACTTCGCGGTACAGGGACTCCGGCTGTTCGACACCAGCTGGATGCCGTTGCCTGCCTTTGTCATTGCCATGGTGGTGCTGCGCTGCGGTATCGCCGGCTACGGACACTATGCGATCCATCGTCCCCAGAAAGGGCTGACGAAGGCGTTTGTCAGCGCCTTCGACGTCAACTACGTCGCGCTGTCGTTTGTCACCGCGGATGGCCATGCACTGTTACATCATCCGCACACGCAGAGCGAAGTGGACATCAAGAAGAACGTCTTCACCTTCATGATGGATCTGCCCAGGTGGTTCCGGGTGCCCATCCACACCGTCCACAAGTTCGGCCATACCGCGACGGGCATGGTGGTTCGGTTGCTGGAGATCTGCAAACTCACCCGGCAGGTCGGCATCGCCGACATGTACGGGTCGTGGAAGGGCGGCCTGCCCCACTTCATCGGTGCTTTCGGTGTGAGGGCTCTGTTGATCTCCGAACTGGTGGTCTTCATCGCGATGGGTGATGTGTGGGCCTGGGCTCTGCAGTTCGTCGCAACCCTCTGGTTCAGTACATTCCTCATCGTTGCCAGCCATGACTTCGACACCGACGCTCACGAACATCCCGACATCGACACCGACGACTGGGCGGTGGATCAGCTCGAGAAGGCCTACGACCTGAAGATCGTCGGCAACCGTTACATCGACTGCTTCTTGTCTGCCGGTCTGAGCTCGCACCGCGTTCACCACGTACTCCCGTTCCAGCGCAGCGGTTTCGCCAACATCGCCACCGAGGACGTGGTGCGCGAGGAGTCGGCGGCGTTCGGGGTCGAGTGGCTGCCCGCGAAGAGCTTCGTCACCGATCGATTGCCCAAACAGTGCCGTGTCTACCTGGGATCGCGGTCGCGGCCGGCCCAAGAACACGGCTGGGGGTTCTTCCGCGAACACTTCTCACCTGCGGCGCTCAAGACCTGCGCCGACTACACCATCAAGGGATTCACCGGCCTCGGCACGGTCTGAGTCCGAACATATTGTCTCTCAACAGCATTGAACCTGAAAGGAACTCCCATGACCGTCATCCCAGAGCACTCTCTCACCGGGCCACACTCCACCTATGTGGGCCGCCGCCCGGTGGCCCGGCCGATACTTCCGCCCGCTCCGCCGACCACGGTTGCGGTCATCGAAGGAATCGCCACCGGCGCACCCGACCAGGTCTTCACCCAGCGCGAAGCCGCCGACGAGGTGGCCGCACTGTTCGACGATCCCAAGCAGCGCGAGCGCATCCGGCGGGTGTACGACAAGACGCGGATCAACGAGCGGCACCTGGCCATCAACCCGACCGATCCCGAGTTCAGGGCCTTCAGTCAGAAACGGGCCACCATCCGCGAGCGCATGAACCTGTACCTCGAGCACGCCGCTCCGTTGGCAGTCGACGTCGCGCGTCGTGCGCTCGGTGCCGTTCCCGGTGAGGTCCAGGTAGGTCTTCTGGTATTCGTCACGAGCACCGGATTCATCGCTCCCGGAGTAGATGTGGCCGTGATCGAGGAACTGGGCCTGCCCCGCACGACCAGTCGTGTGGTGGTCAACTTCATGGGCTGCGCTGCAGCGATGAACGGTATCCGGATGGCGACGGACTTCGTGCGCGCCAATCCTGACAAGAAGGCCCTGGTCATCTGCCTGGAGATCTCGTCGGTCAACGCCGTGTTCGCAGACGACATCAACGAGGTCATCACCCACAGTCTGTTCGGCGATGGCTGCGGCGCGGTGGTCGTCGGTGCCAGCGAGGTCCGCCACCCGATCCCGGCCGGGAACATCGTCATCCGCGACACGTTCAGCCACCTGCTGGACGGCGCCGAGGACGGAATCGTATTGGGCGTCAACCACAACGGGATCACCTGCGAGCTGGCCGAGGATCTCCCGGGTTACATCTATCGGGGTGTCGATCCGGTGATCAGCGCGGTTCTCCGGTCCCACGGACTCAGTAAGTCCGACGTCAACCTGTGGGCAATCCACCCTGGCGGACCGAAGATCATCGATGAATCGGCGCACTCCCTCGGCCTCGACCCGGCGTGTGCCGAAGCGAGCTGGGACATCCTGGCGCGCTACGGAAACATGCTCAGCGTCTCGCTCATCTTCGTTCTCGAGCAGATGGCCAAGCGGACCTCCGACGACAACAAGGTCAGCACGGGCATCGCATTCTCATTTGCCCCCGGGGTCACGCTCGAAGGCCTTCTCTTCGACATCGTCCGGAAGTAGCAGGCAATCACCATGCAACTCATCCGCTTTCTCGTGTCGGTGTCGTGGAAGGGCATCGCGATTGCCGTGGTGGCCGGCCTGATCGGCGGTGCAGCCAACGCGTACCTGGTCACCCAGATCAACAGCATCATCTCGCCGGACAAGCAGCCCGGTCATACCGTCGAGCTGTTCTTGCTCACCGCCGCCGTCGTCCTGGTCACCGGTCTGCTGTCCCAGATCCTGCTGATCCATCTGGCGCAGAACGCGATCTACCGTTTGCGGGCCAAGCTCAGCACCGGGGTGGTGTCGGCGCCGCTTGAGCATCTCGAACGTCTCGGCATGCACAGGTTGATGGCAACACTCACCGAGGACGTACGTGCGCTGTCGCAGGCAGTGTCGGCGATCCCGAGCATCTGCATCGACGCCGCCACCATCGTGGGTTGTCTGGTGTACCTGTCGGTGGTGTCGGGAGTCATCTTCGCCATCACCGTCGGCTCCACCCTTGCCGCCATCGCCTGCGTGGAAACCGTGCTCAAGCGTGTTCGCAAGATCTATCGAAATGCCCGCGAGAACGAGGACGACCTGCTCAGATCATTCCAATCGGTGACGCTCGGTATCAAGGAGCTGAAACTGCACCGGGGCCGTCGACGTGACTTCATGGACCGTCACCTCCTGGGCACCGCGGAAGCGTTGCGAGCCAAGAACGTCGAGGCCGGCACCAAGTTCTCCGTGGCCCAGGGCTTCGGGCAGTTGTGCCAACTCGGCACCATGGCGTTCATCCTGTTCGGATTGGCGGTCATCCTCGAGTTGCCGCGCGAGGTGATGGTCGGGTACGTCCTCATCACCACGTTCCTCGCCATGCCGATGCAGAACATCATGCATCTGATCCCCGACCTGTTGCGCGGCGATGTGGCCCTGAAGAAGATCCAAGAGATGGACCTGTCGATGTCGTCGATGCATGACGAGTCGAGTCTTCCGTTCACCGATCGGCCGCTGGCCAGGCATGCCCGGCTTGAATTGTCGGGAATCGGCTATACCTATCGCGGGGAACAGATGGCCGGTCCGCCGCCACCGCCCGGCGCACCCCACCCGGCCGGCCCCCCGGCGGCGGGCTTCCATCTCGGACCCATCGATCTGGTGCTCGACCCCGGCCAGGTCACCTTCATCGTGGGCGGCAACGGCAGTGGGAAATCGACGCTGGCGAAACTGATCACGGGGCTCTATGCCCCGCACTCCGGCAGGCTCATGCTCAACGGTGAGCTGATCACCCACGGGAACGTCGAGTGGTTCCGGCAGAATGCATCGGCGGTCTTCACCGACTTCCACCTCTTCGAGGACTACCTCGGGTTCCGGCGGCCCGGCATCGACGACGAAGTGCGGCGGTACCTCGAACAGATGCAGATCTCTCACAAGGTGTCGGTCCACGAGGGCCGGTTGTCCACGCTCGCGTTGTCGCAGGGACAACGTAAACGGCTCACGTTGGTGACCGCACTGCTCGAGGACCGGCCGATATACGTGTTCGACGAATGGGCCGCTGATCAGGAACCGCAGTTCCGAGAGGTGTTCTACCGCAACATCCTCGCCGACCTCAAGAGGGCCGGGAAGACGGTTGTGGTGATCACCCACGACGACCGCTACTTCGACGTCGCGGACCAATTGGTCAAGCTCGACTTCGGCCGGCTGCAGCAGGGACCGCCGTTGTCGCACGGAGCGATCCTGAGCGAAGCCGCAGGTTGACCCGCCTCGGCCGATACACTCACTTCGAGCCGAGGCCGATCCGTCGGCATCGTGAAGCGGTGTATCGAGCGCGGGAGGCCACGGGTGGCGTCAAAGGTGGACAACGTATCGGCGGACGGTCGGGAGACGGCCAAACGAGGTACGTGGTGGCGTGGTCTCCTGATCGTGCTGGGCCTCGTGGTGGTCTATGTTGCGGTTCTCGTCGGTTATGCGTCCGGTGACGGCGACTCCGGAGAGGATGGCCGGGTGGCCGCCGACAACAGTGTGCTGGTCTACCTCGACATCGATGCCGTCAACGGGAGTGATTTCTCCATGGCGGCGAATGTGTCGGTGTATCCGGGCAAAAACCTGCTGGGCGACAACGGATATCTGAAGAACGAACTGGTGGTGGACGTCTCACCGATCGCCGCCGATGGACGGCTCGTGTTCAACAGCGGGACCAGGGTGGGTCCGCTGCCGGTCAAGCTCTACGCGAACGGTGACATCCGCGAGTGGCCATTCGACGAATACCGGTCCGACAACGTGGTTGTGCGCGCCTTCAGCCAGGCGGCGTCGCCGGAGGCCGGCACCGTCTCGTTCCCGTTGCCCACGGATGTGGTGGTGACCGACTCACTGACAGGTTGGGACGTGACGTCCGATGATCGGGATGCCAGTGGGGGACAAGCGTTCACGATCTACGCGGATCGGACGGCCGGATCGCTGGTCTTCGATCTCGCGCTCTGTGCGGTACTGATCGTCCTTCCCGTGTGTGCCCTGTTCGTGTCGATCCAGACCGTACGACGGCGCAAGGCTTTTCAGCCGCCGATGGTCACATGGTTCGCGGTGATGCTCTTCGCGGTGCTCCCTCTGCGAAACATCTTCCCCGGGTCGCCACCGTTCGGGTCCTGGGTGGACTACTCGGTTGTTCTCTGGGTGGTCGCCGGGCTGGTGACCGCGATGTCGCTGTACGTCATCGCGTGGTGGCGCCAGGCGCCCTGACCGCCGGCTACGCCAGCCGCGCTCGGGCGACGCCGCGGTCCACCCACGTCTGGAGTTGCTTTCTGGTCTTGACGCCGTCCCCGGCCACGCGGATCCACCCGGCAAGCTCCTTCCCACGCATCACCATCGGCGACACATGGGCGCGGCCGAGCAGGGTCTCGGATTCGGCCGGGTCGATCCGGACCATCAGCCCGCCCTGCCCGCTGACCGCCACGGCCATGTGACCGTCGATCAGGAACGCCAGACCACCGAACATCCGCTTTTCCGAGACGCCCGCCTCGGGACCCACGAGTTCTCGGACGCGGTCCGCCAGGTGCGTGTCATAGGCCATGGATCAAGTGTGCGACAACCGACTTCATTTTGTGGGGTCGTGGCCCCAATTCATCAGCGAGTAGCGCCAGGCGGTGTCGGACACGTCGCCGGAGGGTCGCTGAGCCAGATGTCGATGGACGTAGCCGACGACCTTGCGCATGTGTGCCGCATCGTCCTCGGTCAGGTCGCTCTTGGTGGCACGCAGGATTTCCACGATCCGCCGGCCTGACTTGTGGCCGGTCGATTCCCCGCCCGAGCTCTTGTCTCCCACGTCTTTCGACTCGGGAGTGTCGAGGAAGGACTCGAGTTCGCTCGCCGTCATGTTGACTGCCTCTTTCCAGTCATCCCACACCTCGGCCACGGCATTGTTCGTCTGTGTACTCATCGGGCGGTCCTTCCCTCGGACATCGAGATCGATACTGATCTCTACCTCGGTGCGGTGATGCCGAAACCTCGTACAGCCACCCGTGACAGAAGTCCGCCCACCTGTTTTCGTGTACCCGCCCCGCCAGAGGCAGTTGACGGATATGAGAACAGGTGGGCGGAGATGTCGATCAGGCTGCGACGGTTGCCTTTTGATCGGCAGCGGGCTCGAGCGCCTGGGCGATGATGTCGGCGACATCGGTCATCGGCAGCACTGTCAGCGCCTCCAACACCTCGGCAGGCACATCATCCAGATCGGGCTCGTTGCGTTGCGGGATGAAGACCGTGGTCATTCCCGACCGCGCGGCCGCCAGCAGCTTCTGCTTCACGCCACCGATGGGCAGCACCCGTCCGTTGAGGGTGACCTCGCCGGTCATCGCGACGTCGGCCCGTACCTTGCGTCCGGTTGCCATCGACACCAGGGCGGTCACCATCGTGACACCCGCCGACGGACCGTCCTTGGGAGTGGCGCCGGCCGGGACGTGCACGTGAATGCTGCGTTCCAGCGACTTGGGGTCGATGCCGAAATCGGCTGCATGCGAACGCACGTAGCTCAGCGCGATCTGTGCAGACTCCTTCATCACATCACCCAGCTGTCCGGTGAGGACCAGTCCTTCGCCATCGGTGGACCCGGCTTCGATGTAGAGCACATCGCCGCCCAGTCCGGTGACCGCGAGCCCGGTTGCCACACCCGGCACGGCCGTCCGCTCTTCGGCATCCGAAGTGAACCGGGGACGACCCAGGTAGCCGACCAGATCGGGCTCATCGACCCGCACTTTGTTCTTGTTCTCCGCGTCCGCGAGCGCAGTGGTCACCTTCCGCATCAGCTTGGCAAGTAGCCGTTCAAACTGCCGCACACCGGGTTCACGGGTGTAGTCGGCCGCGATCTTCCGCAGCGCCGCGTCGGTCACCTCCACCTCGTCGTCGGTGATCGCCGCCCGGTCCTGCTGCCGAGGCAGCAAGTAGTCGCGGGCGATGACAACCTTGTCGTCTTCGGTGTAGCCGTCGATGGTCACCAGTTCCATGCGGTCGAGCAGGGCTGACGGGATCTGCTCGATCACGTTGGCGGTCGCCAGGAACACCACATCCGACAGGTCGAGGTCGAGGTCCAGGTAGTGGTCGCGGAAGGTGTGGTTCTGCGCCGGGTCGAGCACCTCGAGCAGTGCGGCACTGGGGTCGCCGCGGTAGTCGGCGCCAACCTTGTCGATCTCATCCAGCAGCACAACGGGATTCATCGATCCCGCTTCGCCGATGGCGCGCACGATACGTCCGGGCAGGGCGCCGACATAGGTACGCCGGTGTCCACGGATCTCGGCCTCGTCGCGGACGCCACCGAGGGCGACCCGGACGAACTTTCGACCGAGGGCGCGGGCAACACTCTCACCCAGCGACGTCTTGCCGACTCCGGGAGGTCCGGCCAGCACCATCACCGCACCCGACCCGCGACCACCGACGACCTGCAGGCCGCGTTCGGCGCGGCGGGCGCGGACGGCCAAGTACTCCACGATGCGGTCCTTCACGTCGTCCAACCCGTGGTGGTCGGCGTCGAGGATGGCGCGGGCGCCCTTGATGTCGGTGGAGTCAGTGGTGGTCACGTTCCACGGCAGGTCCAGCACCGTATCCAGCCAGGTTCGGATCCAGCCGGTTTCAGGACTCTGGTCGCTGGCGCGCTCCAGCTTGCCGACCTCACGCATCGCAGCTTCACGCACGTTGTAAGGCAGCTCCGCCGCCTCGACGCGGGCGCGGTAGTCGTCGCTGCCGTCGGGTTCGTCCTCGCCCAGTTCCTTACGGATCGCGGCGAGCTGCTGACGCAGCAGGAACTCCTTCTGCGTCTTCTCCATACCGTCGCGGACCTCGCCGGCGATCTTGTCGTTCACCTCGACTTCCGCGAGGTGGTCTCGGGTCCAGGTGATCAGCGTGGTCAAACGCTCTGCACGTCGGGGGTTTCGAGCATCTGCCGCTTCTGGACGTCCGTGAGGTACGACGCATAACCGGCGGTGTCGGCAAGTGCCGACGGATCGGACAATTTGTTGACCGAGTCGATGACCTGCCACGCCTCACGACGCTGCAGCATGGCCAGCACGAGCTTCTTGTACTCGGCAGCCAGTTCGCGTACCTCTCGGTGACCGCGGGTTCAGACACCGATTCGACCTCGACCCAGAGCGCGGCGCCGGGGCCGGTGGTTCCGGACCCGATGTGAGCGCGGGACTCGCCCTTGAGGACCGCGGCCGATTCGCCACCGGCGAGGCGGCCGAGCTGCACGATCGACGCGACGACGCCATAGGCCGGATAACGGTCGTCCAATCGAGGGGCGACCAACAGTTTGCCCGCCTCCGAGGCCTTTGCGGCGTCGACGGCGGCGCGTGCGGCATCGTCCAGTTCGACCGGGACCACCATGCCTGGGAGCAAGACGGGGTCGGTCAGGAACAACACCGGCAAGCGATTCAGTTCGCTCATGTTTCCTCCAAAGTTAAGTACTTCGGGCTCAACTTTCCGTTGGTGGTCTTTGTTCCCCCAGGTAGTCGGTGTTCTTCGAGAGCGAAATCAACGGTCGTGGCGCGGTGACGATGAGCGGGTGCTCGGTACGCGAAGACCAGGAAGCGCTGGCAGAGGACAACTCGGATGGTGGTTCTAGACTCGGCCGTAGCCGTGAGGGCAAGGGGAGGGTGTTCGGAGTGACAGACGATCGGGTGTTCAGCGACCAGTACGGGCCACTGCGGCCGCGGTGGGATCAACTGTTGGCCGCACTGTCCGAGCGCGGTGCGTATCGCACCGTCGACTCGTTTGCTCCGGGCCTGACGTACGACCAAGCCGAGCGGATCCTGGAGGAGGCCGGGTTCGCTCCGGGGGCTGTACGTGGGCAGATTCTCGACTTGTTCCAATGCGTCAACGGCTTCGCCGCAGGGCGATGGACGCGTGTGTTCCCCGACGTGGATCTCCTGTCGTTGCGGGAGATGATCAGTGCGCGTGCGACGATGCTCGAGGTGGCCGGCGCCAGAAGCGGATACCCAAGTTACGCAGGCTTTCCGGCGTACGGCTTTGTCCCGGAATACATCCCGTTCGCCGAACGTGACGGATACTTGCTGGTCGCTGACCTACGAAGCGGCAGCCAATGGGGCGAAGTGCTGCGCTACGACAAGATCGATGCTGACGACGGCACCACCAAATGGCCAAGCGTGGCATCTGTGCTCGACAACCTCATTGGGGCGATCGCGACCGGCAGCGAGTTCGATGGGTGGACTGCCGACGTTGTTGACGGAGAGCTGACCTGGTCGCTTCGCTGAGCCCCTCGGCGTGGGTGCACGCATGTGTCCCGCAGCTCCCCGTCACGTGTTCATCTGTGCGCGGAGCGCAGAGCTCCGATGGCCGCTTTCAGTCCACGGCGCGGACTCGCCGCTTCCACGGTCGTCTCGCGCGGGTCGGCGAGTCCGAATCGCTGCTCGCTGCTGGTCTCCGGTGCATCGTCGGACGTCCGGGACAGAAGACTGTCGGGAAGGGCGAGTTTGTGGATGGTGCGCAATGCCAGCCAGTACTGTCGCGGCAACGACCCCGTCGTATAGGGGAGATCGAACTTCTCGCAGAGGGCCTCGACGCGTTCAGCTATCTCGGGGTAGCGATTGCTCGGCAGATCCGGGAACAGATGGTGCTCGATTTGATAGCAGAGGTTTCCACTCATCAGCGCCATCAACGGCCCGGCCCTGAAGTTGGCACTGCCGAGCATCTGTCGCAGATACCACTGCTGCCGTGTCTCCGACTCGTACTCGGCCATCGTGAATTTCTCTGCGCCGTCAGGGAAATGACCGCAGAAGATGACCGCATACGCCCAGAGGTTGCGGATCAGGTTTGCCGACGCGTTGGCCGTGAGAGTGGTCTTCCACGCTCGTCCGGTCAGGGCAGGAAAGAGGACAAAATCCTTGCCCATCTGCTTGCCGATCTTTCGCCAGAAGGTGCGACTGGCTTCGGACTTGCCGATCCGGCTGACGTCGGTGCCTGGATGGCGCTCGACGTCCATTCGCTTCTGGGCGTCCAGGTCGTGGCGCGCGATGCCCCATTCGAATGTGGTCGCGAGGACCACATTGGCCAGCGGCTGAATCAGATTCACCGGGCGCCATGCCACATCGCGGGTCATTCGCAGAATCCCGAAACCGATGTCGTCGTCCATCCCGACGATGTTGGTGTAGACGTGGTGGGAGTAGTTGTGGGCGCGCTTCCACTGAGACGACGGGCCCACCTGGTCCCATTCCCATGAGTTCGAGTGGATCTCGGGGTCGTTCATCCAGTCCCACTGTCCGTGACTGATGTTGTGACCGAGCTCCATGTTCTCGAGGATTTTCGAGCAGGCCAACATCGATGTGCCAACGAGCCATATGGCTTGCGCCGGGATCCCAGGAGCACGGCGCGGGCCCCGAGTTCGAGCCCACGCTGCACGGCGATGATGCGATGTATGTATCTCGAATCACGTTCGCCGCGTTGATCTTCGATATCGTGTCGGATTGCGTCGAGTTCGCGGCTGAGCGAGTCGATGTCGACCTCGGTGAGGTGGGCGTATCGAGCGATGTCGGTGATGGCCACGGGGTGCACTCCGCTCCGGCGAGCCTCGTTCGAGAAGTCTCGTCGGTGGTGTTCGGACGAAGGCGGACCCCGGTGCTCGAGGTCGACATCGTTCAACACTTGAATATCCGGGCAGCGAACTAGTGTGGCGATCCCGCGGACCTGGTGGGCGGCGGAACCGGCCCCGGGCCGGCTGGTTTTCTCAGCACTGTCCACGTAACCCGCAAAACCGCCACCTGTCAATGCGCAGCGGGGCCTGTTCGCTCGACGCTGAAATGAATGGGTACCGGCACCGGCCTTTTGGCGCAAAATCGCGGTGAGAGGTCAAAAGTCGGGCCGGTGAACGTTGACGGCGTCGTCGATCACCGCAAGCGCGGCGTCGGCGAGGGAGACATCGTCCAGCTCGGCGCGCTGCGTGAGGTGCCGGCCGGCCTCTCGCATCGTCAGTCCTCGTTCCAGTAGGACTCCGAGCGCCTGGTCGATCGCTGAACGGTCTTCGAGGTCCTGGTGCATGTCGACGGCATGACTACCGCCGAATGCGGTGCGGGCCGGCAGATGCGTAACGGTGTCGAATGTCGTGGGATCGCAGTCCATTGCAGAGCTGACGTCGGCGATGAGTTCGTCGAATGCGCCTGGCGCCCCGGCCCACAGCACCAATCGCGACCCCGTTGCAGGCTCGGAGGGGGCGCCCAGCGGTATCGAGACCGAGGAGACTGCCACCGATCCGCTTCCAACCGGCACGGTAACCGAGTAAGGGCGATGATCGACCACCACGGTCAACGCCACAGAAACCAGCGAGTCGATCGAATGGGCCAGCGCGACGACCAGCTCGCTCACGCGCTCGTGCAGATCGATCAACGGGTCGTCCAGCCCGTCGGTCAGTGACGCAAGGGCATTCAGCAATTGGGGATTCGACTTCATGTGCATCCGAGGCGGACCCGACCGCCGATAGGGTGTTTCCTGCACACGACCAGGGGGACGTGCGATACCCGACGCCTGCAGCGGATGGGAATCAGCTCGGCTGACGTCGGCAATTCGACCCTACGCGTCTCACATCCGGTGTGAAACCCCACCACCGCCGTGGTCTCGGTTCGACAGGCGGATCGTCCTCACGATCCTGAGCGTCGGGCCTGAGCCCGCCGTTTCGCGTCGTCGAAGATCGACTGGGCGACCTCTGCCAACTTCTTGTGTTCCTTCTGGCTCATCTCCCGCAGCCTCGAGAACGCCTCGACGCTGGTGCAGCCACTGCGACTGACCACGATGCCGATGGCGTGGTCGATGATCTTCCGGTTGGTCAGCGCCTTCTGCAGCTGTTCGGACAACAGCAACGCGTTGGACAGTGCTTGTGCGTTCTGCACCGAGACCGCCGCTGGGACGGCGAACAGCTCGCCGAGGGTGACGGCGCGGTCGTCGAACGCGTCCTTTGCACGGGCATACACGTTCATTGCGCCCAGAACCCCGTCATCTGTCTGCAGCGGGAGACACAGAACACTGTGCACGCCGAGCCGGCCGACCCGCGGACCGAAACGCGGCCACTGCGCGTCTCCTCCGAGCGAGCCCGACCGTACGGTCTGCCCCTGCTCGGCGGCAGTGATGCAGGGCCCCTCGCCCAGCGAATACTGGATGTTGTCCACCGCGACCACAAAATCGTCGCTGGCGACAACCGTGTTCCGGCGATCGCCCTCCAGCAAGGTCAACCCGGCCCCATCGGCACCGGGAATGGCATTGACCGCGAATTCCGCTATGTGCGTGAGTGTTTGCGGGAGTGTCAGTGACGTCATCGCCAGCTGGGACAACGAGCTCAAACTGTCCCTGAGATCGTCGGCATCGCCGCCGAAGAGTTCGGCGCGATCCACGCCTGCTTCAGCGTCGAGCCCAGCGGATGCTGCAATCGCGTCGGGGGCGTCCTCGATCATGTGCGTCCTCACCTCGGTCACGGACGCATGCATCCTCCGAACAAAGATGGCTTCAGCTTATCGGGCATCGACTGACTGAGTCGGCAACGAGGTGATTGCGGGCCGATGAAACCGCCGCCAACCCGGGCCACTCGGCGGCGTCATCTGTGAAGTGGAGGGCACAGTCGACAACGCCCGCCTCGCGATGTAGCGATCCATGGTCGAGATGTCGAGGCCATCGCTTGCACGGTCAATCATGCACAGGCGGTCGTAGATGACATGATTGATCCAGATGGCGTCGCCATGTGTGGCGGACCGTGTGCGTCGTTGGTGCGGCGTTTCATCGATCGGGTGAGGGTGCGGAACGGTGTTTGCCAAGTGGTATCGCAGCGTGCTGTTCCGCTTCTACGTCGTAGGGGGCGCCAGTGCGGCCGCCTATGTGCTGCTGTTCGTTCTTCTTCGCATCGCGATGCCGTCGCAGGTCGCGAATGTGTTGGCACTGTTGATTTCTGCGATCGGCAATACCGCGGTCAACCGACGGTTCACCTTTGGGATTCGCGGGAATGACGCCATCGTCCGGCAGTACGCACAGGGCCTTGCCGTTTTCGCTCTCGGGTTGGTGGTGACCAGCGGAGCGCTGTGGTTGTTGCAGATCTGGAGACCGGATCCGTCCCGAGCACAGGAAGTTCTGGTTCTGGTGGCCGCGAATCTGGTTGCCACCGTCGTGCGATTCTTGGGTCTGCGTCGAGTGTTCGCTCCGAACTGATGGGCGCCACGGCGGGGCCGAAGGCGCGCTACCCCCGGCGTCCGGTTGTCGCGGCGCGGTTACGTCGCTGCATGAGGATGATGATGCATGCCAGTAGCCAGATGATGGCGAGGGCGATGAGGACACTCAAACCGTAAGGGCGGTCGAGGATGGTCGCGTTGTCGGGGTCTCTGTCCGAAGGTCGGGGCGCCAGTACCGGCACCGACAGGATGAGTACGATCAGAGTCGCTGCAAGCGCGAGCAGCGCCGGTGGCCACCATCGTTGTGGCAGAATGCGTTTCGCCGCGTAGCCAAGAGCGATGCATACCGGGGCGAAGAGCGCGTCGTGGACGATCAGTCCGCCTGCAAGCCAGAACGCGATGGAGAGCTGGTCCCCGCGTGGCATGGACCAGATCAAGGAGATCCCGTAGTAGCCGGCAGCCAAGGCGAGGAGCACAAGGGTGATCCGAACAATGCGCACAGTCATAGGATCTCGATTCGCGTCAACCATTTGGTCTGCAGGACCCCGGGCCGGTTCGGAGCAATGAGTCGACATGGGTAGCCATGGTCGATGGTCAGCGGCTCTCCATTGAGTTCGAGGGCGATCAGCGAGAGTGGGTCGTCGGCGAAGTTGGCGGGGAGGGTGCTGACTCCGTAGAGGCCGGCTTCCAGAGAGGTCAAGCGGATGTCGTGGCCGCGATCGCCGCCGACGAACGCAACGAGATCACGGACCCGTACGCCACCCCATTTGCCCTGGGCGCTCCACCCTTCCACGCAGGCGATCGGAAGATCGCTGCGGTGTTGTGGCAGGGCTCGCAGCTGATCGATGGTCAGTTCCCGCGTCATCGGCCCGCTGCTGATCGTCAACCGATAGTCGGGGCTGCGGGCTGACTCGAGTACGCCTGCCGCCGATGCAGTCCGATTGATCGGAACACCTTGCGGACCCTCCCCCGAGCGAGGAGCGAGGAAAGCGATCCAGCGCAGGAACGGCACCGTTTGACCTGCGAAGGCCAGTGCGGCGAGTAGTCCGACGACGACAGTTCCCCGGAGAACCGTGCGCCGCGACACCGCACCCCCATCCGAACCGAAAGTTGCAAACCAGTTGTCTTTCCCCATTCGAACTGGAGGCGGGCTGCCGGCAGAAGACGCGACTGACGTGACCTCGCGAGGTGGCGTTTGCTCGTGCAGGGCCTCTGAATCCTCGATCGGTGTCGCAGGTCGGAGGTTGTTGTCGATGGGGTCAGTGGCTTCCAATGGACTGCCCAGAGCACGTTGGATTATCGGGAGCTTCACTGCGATGTGAACCAGCACCGAGGCCACGACGAGAAACGACATTGCGTAGTGGGTGGTGGTGAAGAAGAACTTCCACGGATACCACTGCGCAGTGTTGAGCAGACCGGTCAAGAGCTGAAATATGGTCGAACTGACCAACACGGCGACCGAGGCTCGTTCAACGGCGCGGGCAGGCGAACCGACAATCGGCCTGGCGAACAACTTGGGGTAAACGAGCTGAAGTTTGATCAGCAGTAGCGGGATGGTCACCACGCCGGTTATCACGTGCAGTCCTTGTGTCACCTGGTAGAGCCACACCGGACGCGACGGCCAATAGAACCAGCTCGGCGGATGCTGAATCCAATGACTGAGCATCCCGGTGACGAAACAGACGGTGATGCAGAACGCCAGCAGCGTCCCCACCCGGGCAATCAGCCGGGGGCTCCGCAGGCCGGTGTCGTCGACCGAGGGCGAGCTGACCGCGTTCGCGGTCGCGTCAGAACCGTGCGACAAATTGGCACGAAACCGTTCGAACGGAACGCGCCAATGTGCAGACATATCAGTTATTCGTAGCCACAGGGTCGGCGGCTTGGTCTGTGGTGCCCCTGTTCTTTCACGAAAAACCGATCGAAGGGAAATCAAATTTGTCTCACTGCTTCAATCGGCCCCGCGAGAGCGCATGGTGCACAAAATTAGTACCGTAATCGGCTGGGCCACAGCGTATGTCGACCGTTCTTGTAGAGCTCATGACCTTGCTGCCAACTCGGACATAACTTCTGCTGGGCGCGAAACCCATCCCAGAAAGGGAGGGTTGCGAATACCCATTACACAACTTGCCCTCGGGTAGATCGGACAAACCACATGTATACAACTCGAAAAGTATTCACCGGAACTGCTATTGCTGCCATTGCCGTATTCGGCCTGGCGGCCTGTTCCGATGACGATTCCTCGGGCGGGTCATCGACTTCGTCAGCTACGTCGGCCCAGACTGCAGGACCGACAAGCGAGCAACCTGCACCCACTCCGGCGGCCGTCGTGCCCGCTCTGACCGGACGGACCACCGCGGTTGCGCTGGACAAGGGCTTCACCGACGCGCTGACCACACTGATGCTGACCCCGGGCACCGTAGGCGGTGCGACGATGGAGGGCGGCTCAGTGGTCTTCCCGATCACCGGCGGCAATGTCACCTACTACACACCGGGCAGTATCCAGCCCTATGTGCAGGGCATCATCAACCACGAGGGCAGCGGTTTGTCGCTGACGGCCGGCGACACCGTCGTCGAACTCACGAACTTCAACATCGACCCCGGTACATCGAAACTGATGGGCGATGTGACCGTCAACGGAACCGTCGCAGCGCCGCAGGCAGTCATCTTTGATCTGGACGGCAGCACACTCCAGCCGTTGCAGTCCAATCCCGACGGCACCGCCGTACTGACAGGAACCACCGTGAAGATGTCCGCCGACGCTGCAGGCCTGTTGAACAAGACTTTCAACACAGACGCTGTCAAGGCCGGGCTGGTTGTCGGGATCGCGACGATCACCATCAACACCCAGTAGCTCTCGCTGTCAGAGGTAGGTGTGGCCAGAGCCAGAAGAGGTTCTTGCCACACCTATGGGCTCGTCCCGATCCCCTGCTGACCAATGACAGGAATTACATGCTTGAATACGGCGGCCACTCCCACACGGGAGCGGGCCCATTGCGTACGACGCGGCGGTTTCGATGACCAGGCGCGAACTCATTCTCGGACATCTGATGCTCGCTCGGAATGACCCAGCCCTGGCATCGATGAGGGACTGTGGTTTGTTCGATGATCTCGCTGCCCTGCACGCCCGATCACATGGTGAGAGTGTGTGTGGCGCGGTATCAGCGGGATGGATCGGACCGAGCACGGTACGCATTTGCTACGACACCGACGACCAATCGTCGCCCACCCGCTCCGCGACATCGGAGTTCGGGCCATCATCGCGCAATGATCTCCAAAACATCTCGCCCACAGACTATTTCGTTCCGGAACGGTAGTCCGGCGGAATGGGCCAACGTTGATGCGTAGCCGATTCCGACTCGCGCCCACGGGAACCACTCACCATGGGACGTTCTGGTCTCAACCCGCGCCGCGCCACGTCGAAGCCCGTCCACGTCCGAGTCGAGTTCGATGATGATGGATCCTCCTGGCGCGATCAATTCAGCAGCCCGCTTCGTCACGCGGGCGGGGTCGCCGCCGATACCTATGTTCCCGTCCAGCAGCAGCACATGCCGCCACCGACCCTCTCCCGGAAGGCGGTCGAACATACTGCGCCGGATGGCAGCTCCGCCCTGTGCGCGTGTCATGGCCACCGCCTGATCGCTGTGGTCGACGCCCAGAGCCGCGATGCCGTTGGCACTCAACCGATGCACGAGCCGGCCAGGCCCGCATCCGAGGTCCACGGTGGGCCCGAAACACTTTCCGGCGACCCGGCGATCGAACTCGGAGTCAGAGGCAGTGACGCTCGTCCCGAGCCAGCGATTCACCGGCAATTCGTCACGACTACCGTCGGCGTGCCGCAACCAGGCCCGTTCACCGGCGAGGGCTTCAGACACGGCACCGTCGAAGATCTCTGTGCTCGACGACTCGTTGGCGATCGTCATACTGAACGCTCCAGCAGAACCGCCGCTGCCTCAGCGAATCGACTACCTGGTGCACACCGCCGCGCAACCTCATCGACGTCCTCGGGTCGGTCGACGTCGGTCAATTCAGGTAGTTCGGTTACCCGAAGGCCGCTGTCCTCCAGAGCTGACCGGGTGGCTGCGCCGGTGTCCGGTGATGACATCGGGACGCCGACGAGAGAGTGAGCTCCGCGGGCACCATGAAGGCCCAGCCCCCACCAACCGCCGTCGGTGGCCGGGCCGAGAACTGAATCTGTTTCCGCCAGCGCTGCCAGCGCTGCCCTGAACTGTCCTGCGGTGACTTGCGGAGTGTCCATTCCGACCTGGAAGATGTCCCCGCCCACCACGTCATTGGCATCTCTGTGGGCGTTCTGCAGGCGCTCACCAAAAGTGTTGCCACGCTGGGCTATCACCGTGACGTGGCGCAATCGCCAGCCGATCTCCTCGCTACGCATCGCACTGTCCAGCGCGCCTGTGATGGCGACAACCGGCATCGCCGAGTGAACCGCCAAAGCGGTGTCCAAGGTGTCGAGCAGCGCGGCTGCTGCCAGATCGGCGGCATCCTCGGTCGAAAGAAGTTTTGTGAGACGGGTTTTCACTTGTCCGGGGACCGGCGCTTTGGCAACGATCAAAATTCCCTGGTGCGTGTCAGTAGGCAACTTTCTCCTCCATCTGATGAAGAACCGAAAGGAAGTCACGGGCTGCCCGAAACGTCCCTTTCATTGACCCCGACACTTTTGATCGCCCGGCAGACCTGGGTCGATAGGCGACGTCCAATTCCGTTATCTTCCAACCCGCTGCTCCCGCCCTGGCCAAGAGTTCCACCGGGTACCCGAACCGACGATCGGTGATCCCCAGGTCCAGCACGTCATCTCTTCGAACCGCACGAACCGGTCCGATGTCATGTATCGGTATGCGGTAACGCTTTCGGAGCCGGCGGGCAATCCACTCGGTTCCCAGCCGTGAATGTAGTGGCCAGGTTCGCAGGCCCACAGGCCGTCGTCGTCCGACGGCGAGGTCGGCGCCCGCCACAACCGCAGCAACCAATTTCGGCAGATCGGCCGGGTCCATCGAGCCGTCACCGTCGATGGTGCAGACGATCTCCGTGTCGGACGCCTCAATGCCGGCGTGGACGGCTGAACCATATCCCGGAACCGGTTGGTACACAACGGTGCAACCCAGCTGCGCGGCGATCTCTGCCGTGCCGTCGGTGCTGCCGTTGTCGACAACCAGTGGGTGGAGATCAGGGGGCAGAGCGCGAACGAGCGCAGCCAAAGACCCGGCTTCGTCCCGGCACGGGATCACAACAGTGGCAATCATGCGCGAATTACTGTGATCTCCCATGTCTTCGACGGTAGGAGGGACCGGTGGACATGGCCAGCAGAATCAGGTGACGGAACAATGACGTCTGCTTCGAAGAGCACAAAACGGTGGGAGTCGGCGCCTACTTTGTAACTGTGACCGAAACCCTGGACACCGGCACAACACCGGGAACTCCGGAACATGGCCCCTGGATGAGCCGGGGAGATCTGGTATCCGTTTTTGCGGCAACGGCTTTGCTGGTCGCCGCGGTGGTGGCGCCGATGGTTGGTGATGCCGAGTGGCGGATCAACATCTTTGCGCTCGCACCGCCACTGTTCGGGGAGTTCGACCCGCACTTCGGATACGGCACCGTGGCTGCGGTTCTCACCGCTCTCGCTGTCATCGCGTACGGACCAGTCCTTGCGGCTCGGTTGTCCTGGACGCTGCTGGTGATCACCAGTATGGCAACCGGGCTTGTTTGGACCTTCTCGCTGTCGATGATCGACGGCTGGAACCGCGGGTTTGCCGGTCGGCTTGTCAGACCTGACGAATATCTGGCCGAGGTATCCGAAGTCTCGAGCATCACCGGGATGCTCGAGGAGTTCTCGAGCCGCATCCTCGACTTTCAGCCGGACTCGTGGACCACGCACGTCTCCGGACACCCACCCGGGTCGTTGTTGACGTTTGTTCTGCTCGACCGGATCGGGCTCGGTGGCGGTGCCTGGGCCGCCGGCTTTGTGATCGTCGTCGGTTGCAGTGCCGCCGGGGCCCTGCTGATCACGACGGCGCGCCTCGGTGACGAAGCGACGGCCAGGCGAATTGCTCCGTTCGTCGCGCTCACCCCGGGGGCGGTGTGGATAGGCGTTTCTGCGGACGGCTACTACATGGGGGTCGCCGCTTGGGGCATCGCCCTGCTGGCGATCGCTGCGACTGCCGCCGGCAAGCGCGCTGTCGCGGCCGCGGTCGGGAGCGGCCTGGTCCTGGGTTTCGCGATCTTCCTGAACTATGGGCTTGTGCTGATGGGTGTCCTCGCCATCGCAGTCCTCGTCGCCGCACGGAAGTACCGTCCGATTCTTTACGCGGTTCCGGCCGCGGGGGTTGTGGCCGGAATCTTTGCTGCCTTCGGATTCTGGTGGTTCGACGGTTACCACCTCGTTGTCGAACGTTATTACCAGGGAGTGGCGACCTTACGACCGTTCTCGTACTGGGGTTGGGCGAACTTCGCCTCTGCGTTGTGTGCGGTGGGGCCCGCTGCCGCGGTTGGACTGGGGCGCGCGCTACGACCGCGAAGGCTCCGCCGACGAGAAGCCGTTGTGCTGCTGGCGGTGGCCGGTCTGCTCGCGATGATCATCGCTGACCTCAGTGCTCTCAGCAAAGCCGAGGTCGAGCGGATCTGGCTGCCGTTCAGCGTATGGCTACTGGTGGCGACGGCCTTGCTGCCGCGCCAGTCCCATCGATTCTGGTTGGCCGGGCAGGCACTCACCGCACTGCTGATCAACCACCTCGTGTGGACCTATTGGTAAATGCAATGTTTGCTGAAGAGGTGCGAATTCTGATGGCCGACGACGATCCCATCGTCAGTGATGTGGTGCGCCGCTACCTCGAGCGTGACGGACTGCAGGTGACGTTGGTGAGCTCGGGCGACAAGGCGCTGGAGCATCTCGAAAATCATCGCGTGGACCTGGCAATCCTGGACGTGATGATGCCTACACGCAGTGGTATCGAAGTGTTGACCGAGATTCGGCGTGGACCCTACGCCGGGATGCCGGTCATTCTGCTGACGGCGTCCGGCGAAGAAGAAGACCGACTGGTCGGTTTGGAGGCAGGCGCCGATGACTACGTCATCAAACCTTTCAGTCCGCGGGAGCTGGCGTTGCGCGTGCAATCGGTTCTCCGCCGCAGCGTGGCGACCTGGTCCGGTCCCGCGGCCGCCGTCAAGCTCAGCGACGGCAACATCGTGATGGACGCAGACGCACGAAACGTCACGGTCGCCGGCGAGCCGGTGAACACGACCAAACGCGAGTTCGACCTACTGCGCTTCTTTCTCGCCCACCCCGACGTGGTCTTCAGTCGTGAACAATTGCTCTCTCAGGTCTGGGGTTGGTCGTTCGGCGACCTGTCCACCGTGACGGTTCACGTCAAACGGTTACGCGCAAAGCTCGGCGACTGCAATTCACTGGAAACAGTGTGGGGACAGGGATACCGCTGGGTATCCGAATCGGCCAGGCGGTGACCTGATGGCAACCGACATCCCACAGATAGTCGGACTTTCGTTGCTCTGGTCCGCACCGGTGGTCCTACTCGGCACCGTGATCTTGCTACGTCTTCAGCGACTGTCCTTGGTGACGAATACCGTTGTGCTGGTGATGATCCCGCCCGTTGCCATCCTGATGGGAGTGATCGGCGTCAGTGGGTTCATGTTCACCGACGACCTGAAGCGGACCGCGACGGTTCTCACCTCGGTGGCCGTCATCGCCATCCCGGCAGCGGTGCTGCTCGGCCGATTTCAGGCCCGCCGCACCGTGTGGGAGCGTCAGGCGCGCGAACAGGAACGGGCCGCTGAACAGTCGCGGCGGGAACTGATCGCCTGGGTCAGTCACGACTTGCGCACCCCGCTCGCCGACATCCGCGCAATGGCAGAAGCCCTCGCGGACGGGATCGTGTCCGACGCCGAGGAGGTCTCCACGTTCGCGCGTCAGATCGATCGCGACGCCGTCCGATTGTCGGACATGGTCGACGACCTGTTCGAGATGTCCAAGATCAATGCCGGCGCCGTGCGCCTCGATCGCGAACACCTGGATCTGCGCGAAGTGGTCGACGAAGTCATCGCCGGATGCGGTGCCGCCGCCGATCGGGCCGAGGTCCGCCTGTGGCCCGTCATGCCGGAATCACCCGTTGTGGTCGATGCCGACGGCAGAGCCGTGTCGCGGGTGTTGACCAATTTGGTCATCAATGCGATCGCGCACACCCCGAATGGCTGCCCGGTGCACATCGAGGTGGGCCGCCACGAATCGTATGCGTTTCTGCGGGTCGACGACGCCGGACCCGGAATCGCCGAACACGAGATGACACGGATCTTCGAGATCGCCTACCGCGGCACATCGGCGCGGACGCCCCGGGACGACAACGGACTACCTGCAGGATCGGGAATGGGACTGGCAATCGCCGAGGGCCTGGTCAGTGCACACGGGGGCCGGATCACCGTGTCCAATCGTGAACCGGGCAGCCGGTTCGAGGTACTCCTGCCGGTGACCGCGGGGCCCGCCCCTGCAGGAAGATCCGACGGCTAGCGCAGCGGTGCGGTCGCGAACTCTCGCAGGCCGAACTCCGGCATGATCGTGGCCCGGAAACCGAGTGCGGTGGCGGCCCGCGCCGGATCGGCGACGATGTGGCGGACATCCCCTGGCCGGTATCGCCCGGTGGTGACCGGAGCAGGTCCGTCGATGCCGGTGGTGAGTGATTCGGCCACCTGCTTGATCGAGATCGGATGCCCGGAGCAGATGTTGAATGCCTCGAACCCGCGGATGTCGGCGGAGGTTGACCGCTCGATGGCCGCGACATTGGCGGCCGCGATGTCGGCCACGTGCACGAAGTCCCGCATCTGTCCGCCGTCCTCGAACACCGTCGGCGCCGTCCGCGCCTCGAGTTGCGACCGGAAGATGGCCGCCACCCCGGCGTACGGGGTGTCGCGGGGCATGTGCGGGCCGTACACGTTGTGGTAACGCAGCGCGGTCACCGCACCGCTTGTCTCGAGCGACCATGCACGGCAATAGGATTCCTGTGCCGCTTTGCTCGCCGCGTAGTAGCTTCGTGGTGACAGCGGGGCGTCTTCTGGGGTCAAGTCCCACTGCGCGGGCTCGCCGCCGGGAAGGTATCGCTCGAATCTGCCCGCCTCGAGATCGGCGACATCACGTGGCGGTGGGTCGACAACAGCGCCAGAACGATCTCTATAGGTGCCGTCGCCGTAGACCACCATCGAAGATGCAAGTACCATTCGACGACAACGGGTTTCGAACATCGCGGCCAACAGCCGGGCGGTCACCAGATCGTTGTCGGCAGCATAGTCCGGCGCGTCGCGGGCATCGACACCAGCGCCCACCCGGGCAGCCTGATGACAGACGACGTCGACGCCGTCGAGCATCTCGATGAGCTCGGCTGTCCTCAGGTCGGCCACCTGCACCCCGGCAGGCGCCGTGGCACCGGCGCCATGTGCCGCCGGCACCATGCCGTCGACCGCGACCACTTCATGTCCGCGATCGATAAGTGCGGACATGATGTGCGAACCGATGAATCCGGCGGCCCCGGTGAGCAACACCCGTGTCACAGCTCAACCTCCATCACCGCGGCAATGTCGTGTTCGCCTCGTGCACAGAGACATTCGGATTGCTCTGCGGCATCACCGATGGCGGTGCCGAGGACCTCCCGGAGGCGCTCTAGCCCAAGCTCGAAGACCGCGAACACCTCCGAGGCGGTCACGCCTTCACCGGCCACCAAGCCGGCGTCGATATCGGTGACCAAAGCTATGGAGGCGTAACACATCTCGAGTTCGCGAGCGAGAACCGCTTCCGGGTGCCCAGTCATGTTGATCAGCGTCCAACCCTGCCGGGCGTACCATTGACTCTCGGCCCTCGTCGAAAACCGCGGACCCTCGACCACCACCATCGTGCCTTCGGTGACTGCCTCCGGTGCGGCCGTGGCGGCCGCCCTGCGCAGCGTGGGGCAGTAGGGGTCCGCGAAGCCCACGTGAACTGCGGGGCCGTCGAAGAATGTTTGGGAACGACTCGTGGTGCGGTCCACCAGTTGGTCGGGGATCACCATCGTGCCGGGGGCGAGATCGGGGTTGAGCCCGCCGACTGCGCACGGCGCGAACACCTGCCGGACACCCACAGACCGCAAGGCCCACGCGTTGGCCCGGTAAGGAACGGTGTGGGGCGCGTACTCATGAGACACCCCATGCCGGGGGAGGAACGCGACCGAGACCCCACCGACGTCGCCAATGGTGACCGCCGCACTCGGATCACCGTACGGGGTGCGTACTTTCACCTGATCGGCGCCGGAGTCAAAGAACGAGTAGAAGCCAGAACCGCCGATGACTCCGATGCGAGGTTGTGCACTCATGAAACCAGCCTGCCTCACCACACCGGCCCACGGAGGATCACGACGTGGATGTCACAGATTCGTCATGCCTGTACCGACCCACTGGGCCAGTGTCACCATCAGACTTGCTCCTGCCGCCCCACGCATCTCGGGTCTGGACGCCAGGTGTACTACGTCACTGGGCAATCGTCAAGTGCTGCATCGGTGTTCAATGCTTGACGTAGCAAGGCGCTGTTGTCGCCATTGGGTGGGGCTTACGCCGTAAGTTCTGCGGAATCGATGCGAGAAGTGAGTGGTTTGGGTGAAACCGTGCTTCTGCGCGATCGCTGCGATGCTGAGGCCGGGTTCGGCCAGCAATGTCCTGCATGCTTGCTCGAGGCGGCATCCGATGATGTAACCGGCCAGGGGCCCATTGGTGGCGGGCCAGATCTTGTAGAGCTGCCGGGCCGAGATGCTGTGGGCGGCTGCGATTGAATCAGCGGAGAGCTCTGGGGCATAGAGATGTTCATGGATGTAGCGGGTGATTTCTTGGACGAGGGTGTCTGTTGGGTCAGGGGTGGGGGAGCCGTCGGCCGCGCTGAGCAGGAGTGAGCGCATCAGCGACACGGTAGAGGCTGCCAGGTCGGGCAAGACATTGCCGGCAGTGGTGGCGATGACTCCGAGTTGTAGGAGATGGTTCAGCATCAGTGGGTAGAGGGGCAGATCAGGGTTGAGCTGGTGCAGTCCGCGGTGGACTGTTTCGACAGAGAGGGTCAGCCGTGGGTAGGTGGTGTAAAGCACTGTGGCTGAACCGCTGCCGTGACCACGGAAGTCGAACGGATCTGACTGGTCGATGATGACCAGTGTCGGGCGGTCCGCTCGGTGCGGAACGTCGGTCCTGGGTCGGGTCAGTGTCCAATCGCCGGGAGCGAGTACCGCCATGCTGATCAGTCGGTGGTTGGGATCCGTTTTCACGTGGTGTGCATTGGAGACCGCGAGGGCTCGATAGCGCAGACGCATCAGCCCTGCCCCATCGCCGAGGGGCCAATTGTCGATGGTTCGAGTGCCCATGCCTCGGTGGGTGGTGGACACGGTGAGGTGTGATGCGACTCCGTCGCACTGTGGGGTGGGTGTGTCAGCCATGTGGCAGAGGTGGTGGTTCGCTTGCAGCGATGTTGCGCCACGCCCGGGGGCTGAGGTCGCACATGGTGCGGAACCGCCGGGCGAATTGCGGCGGGTTGGTGAATCCAATTGTGCATCTCATGGGCGATTCGCTTGCCGGCGCTCGGACGGGAGGTGGCCACCCGGTTCGGGGATGGCAACCGTTGAATTAATCTTCATCTCAGATCTCCCACCAATGCTGAATGGTCATACCGTAGGTGTTTTGAGATGCGTGCTCAAGGTGTTGTCGGTCGGCGAATCCTCTCCGCTGGGCGGTGTTGCCATCGGGAGGCGTGTCGAATCCAGTAGTTCTCTACGCACTGCGGTGAGGCGTTCGGAGACGACCCGGATGTGTGGCATGAGAGCCGCGTCGTCTCGCGTTCCGGGTTGCTGCGCAAGCGCGGCGGTGACGAGTGCGCGGGTGAGGGCGATGGTGGACTTACCCAGCTCGTTGCTCGCGTCGTCGAAGACTTCGTCGCTTCGAGTGATGTTCAGTTCGATGATGTGGCGCCGCATGATGTCGTAGAGCGGGTTCGCCTCGAGGTGTCGCGCGACGTGAGCGAACTCCTCGCAAGTGATGCCGATGAGTTCGGAGGGGACGTGGATAGCCCGCGAGCGCCCCCGAATCGGCCAATCGAGAACGTACGGGGAATCGAGATCAACGATCATCAAGTCGCCGGGACGGACGAACTGCTGCCGACCGTGCTGTTCGAAGTGGCCGACCCCGTATTCATGAACAGCCACGGCTATGACACCAGCGGGGCCCTGGGCGATGTTCTGACGGGTACGCGTCAGCCGGTTTGCGGTCATGGCGGCCCGAAACATGTTGACTTGGCCGAAGTCCCACGACTCCATGACCACGGACATGGTCGGGCCGGAATCGAACTCGACGGTCGCTGGGGCTGATAGCTCGTCGAAAGTGCTGCGCGCGGCATCGACCTTGTCGGCGCGTAGACATGTGGAGCTGTCGAAGACGACGACCATTTCCGACTCCTACTGTGCGACGGCCCAGTCGAGGGCGTAGTCGGCTACCGCTTCCCAGCCGGGCTCAGCGCAGGTCCAATGTGATCGTCCGGGGAATTCGTAGTAGTCGGTGACGGCCGCGGACTTGCGGTACTTGCGAGCGTTCGACTTGTTGACCGCCGGCGGCATGATGTGGTCGGCGCCGCCGGCGATGAACAGCAACGGGGCTCGCACGTCACGTTTTGTAGTTCACCCAGGTTTCCTGGTGGCCGGGGGTCCAGTTCGCGAAGACCCCATATTTCCACACCCACGATCCGGGTGCTGCGATGGCGTATCGGTCGTAGGCGGCTTGGGCACTGGCTTCGTCGAGGGTGTTGGTGAACGCGTAGTGGAACTGTTTGGCTGTGAACCCAGCGGCCTTGTGGCGGTTGGAGAATCGTTTGAGGATGGGCAGCAATGCTCTGGCCTGAGATGGGGGTTGGGCTCGGACTCCTTCGGTGGGGGCAGAGTCGATCACCACCGCTGCTGCTCCCAGGCCGCGGTCGACCAGCAGCTGGGTCATGATCCCCCCGAAGGAGTGGCCCATGATGATGGGCGGTGCCGGCAGGTTCTCGATGATCCCCGCGAGGTGGTTGACGGTCTCGGGGACGGTGAGTGACGCGATGACGTCAGGGTTTTGGCGCAAGGCCTCTACCTCGATTTCGAATCCGGGGTAGGCCGGTGTGATGACGCGGTACCCCTTGTTCTGGTAGTAGGTGACCCAGTTCTCCCAACTGCGTGGGGTGACCCAGAGTCCGTGGATGAGGACGATCGTGTCGGGGGTGGTCGAGCGTGTCATGGCGTGATGTCCGTTCCTCGCCGTTCAGGCGACGGTGTAGGTGTTGAGGAATGTGAGTAGGTCGTTGTTCAGTTCGTCTTTGTGGGTGTCGGTGATTCCGTGTGGCGCACCGGGATAGATCTTGAGTTCGGCGTTCTTGATCCGGGCTGCCGATGCTTTTCCGCCGACGTTGAACGGGACCACCTGATCGTCGTCGCCGTGGATGACCATGGTGGGGACGTCGAATGTGTCCAGGTCGTCGCGAAAGTCGGTCGCAGAGAAGGCGGCGATGCTCTCGTAGGCATTGCGGGCTCCGGCTTGCAGACCCTGGCGCCAGAACGCGTCTCGCATTCCCTGGGAGGGGTTTTGGCCTGGTCGGTTGTTACCGAAGAAGGGGCCATCGGCCAGATCGCGGTAGGTCTGTGATCGGTCGGTCAACGAACCCTCACGAATACCGTCGAACACTTCGACCGGCACCCCGTCAGGGTTGTCGTCGGTCTGGAGCATGAACGGGGGTACCGCTGAGACCAGCACCATCTGCGCCACCCGGCGAGTGCCGTGGCGACCGACGTACCGCGAAATCTCGCCGCCGCCGGTGGAGAATCCGATCAACGTCACTTCGTGCAGATCCAAGTCCTCGATGAGACCGGCGAGATCGTCTGCGTAGGTGTTCATTTCGTTGCCGTTCCACGATTGGGTGGACCGTCCATGACCGCGGCGGTCGTGAGCAATGACCCGGTAGCCATGGGAGGCGAGGAAGAGTTGCTGTGCTTCCCAGCTGTCTGAGTTCAATGGCCACCCATGACTGAGGATGAC
The DNA here is from genome assembly GCF_000506245.1 of Williamsia sp. D3. Classification (NCBI taxonomy): domain Bacteria; kingdom Bacillati; phylum Actinomycetota; class Actinomycetes; order Mycobacteriales; family Nocardiaceae; genus Williamsia; species Williamsia sp. D3. The sequence continues at coordinate 54,856 of NZ_AYTE01000020.1, forward strand.
CGGACGTCCAGTGCCCCAGTCCTTGTAGTAGATTTCGGTGCCGTCGAGAGTGCAGAACATCGGCATGATGTGGTCCTTTTGCAGGAGTTGTCGCAGTTGATCAGAGCAACCGGGGCCCTCTGATACGAGTCAACGTAAGTCCTCCTTCAACTACCGATCTGTTTGTGTGTGCACACTTCTGTTCCCTGCCAGCAGAGGGCAGGTACTGCGCAGGGCTCGTCAGAACCCCGCAGAGCGGCCTCGTGACTGAGCTGCGCGGATTTGGTGGCCTCGACGCCAACAGCACAAAACCGTGCGCGCAGAAGCAAACCGGCACGATCATCGGTTCATAGAGTTCTGGTCACCAGACCGAAAGGACATCTCCTATGCCATCTGCAACATCAGCTGGGCTCAACTTCGCCATGCTCGTTCGCCGCGTTGCGGCGGTACTTCTGCTCGTCTTCACGACAGCGGCTTTCATGGCGATACCGGCGTCAGCGTCCGGCGTCGGCAAACCGACGATTGTCCTGGTTCATGGAGCGTTCGCCGACTCATCAGGATGGCGCGACGTTGCCGCAAACCTGACAGCGCAGGGCTACCCCGTGCAGACCTTCGACAACCCCCTGCGCGGCCCGCGGCACGATTCGATCCAACTCGAACGGCAACTCGCGGCAATCCCTGGACCGATTGTCCTCGTCGGACACTCCTACGGGGGAGCTGTCATCACCAATACTCACGACCCCGACGTCGTTGCCAACGTCTATATCGCAGCATTCGCGCCCGATCAGGGCGAGTTCGTGCAGGGACTGCTCAACCCGCTGACCTTCCCCGGCAGCAGGATCTTGCCGCCGGCGTTGCAACTCAAAGTCGTAGATGACCCGACCGGGATCGGCGGCAAGAACATCGATGGGTACATCGGCCGGCCATACTTTCACGACGTATTTGCCCAGGACGTCACCAGTGCCGTCGCCGCCGACATGTTCGCCCACCAGAAATCTGCTGCGCTGGTGGCCAACCTCGAACCATCCGGCCCCCCGTCGTGGCGCAGCGTACCCAGCTGGTACCTGCTGTCGCAGCAGGATCGCGTTATCCCGCCGGCCTCGCAACGTTTCATGTCTTCACGCGCAGCCCCCGGACGCATCACCGAAATCAACGCCTCGCACGCCTCTCTCGTATCCCGGCCCACCGAAGTCACCAGCATCGTCGTCGACGCCGCGCAGGCAACCCGCCGGTGACTGCCCTCACGGGCGTCATGCGATTTCAAGATAGATAGCACTGACCAGGAAATCAGGTCTGATCGACCGTGCACGAGAGTGTTCTGTGGCTGCCAATGCCCTCGCGGGCGCAGGATCATCTGTCTACAGTTTGAAAACGCTGTGTAAAGGACCGACGGCTCGCACCACCGTCATGGAGGGTGGTAACTGGAGGCTCGCCTCGCGGACACATCGAGAAGGTCACGGTCTCGACGCTTGATTGAAGGTTAAGAGTGGTTGTCGTTTTTAGTACAGAGGGGCTCACGCCCTCCGAGAGAGTTGAGGCGACCTGCGCTGCGATGCAGGAGCAGTCAGTGCCATCGACCGTTGAGTTGGAAGACGGGGCGCGCGTCGAGTCGCAGATGCAGGTGTGGCAATTCGGCGACGCGAGAATTTTCCGCGCCGAGATGACCGGGTTCCGACTCATTCGGACCCGACGCCAAATCGACGCCGGGCCGGGGGACATGCTCGCAATCGCGATGCACGAGAGATGCATAGGCAAACAGGAGCAGTTTGGATCGCAGGTCAGGGTATCGCCCAACGAGTTGATGGTGATGGACCTCAATTCCGCCTACACCTACGAACTCGAGGGTGGCGGCGCGTCACGATGCCTGCATGTCCCGATCGAATTGTTGGGCCTCAGACAAGAGATGATCCGCAGCGCCGCGTCGCGACTACGAGCCAGCCCTCTTTACGAGATGGTCGCCACTCAACTGTCAGAAATGACAGTCAAAGGCGACGTGCTGAGCACCAGTCCAGCCGCGCCCGTACTGGGTGAGAGCAGCATCGAACTCACCCGTACCCTTCTCGTCTCGGCATACGACACCGAGTACGCGCGCGACGCGCTCAATGAGCTTCTGATGCCCAGAATTCGGTCCTTCGTCAAGCAGCACCTCGCCGAGCGCACGCTCAACGCCGACGTCATCGCCGCCGCCCATGACATCTCGCCACGGCAGCTGTATCGACTTTGCGCTGCAGCCGACCTCAGCCTTGAGCAATGGATAATTTCCGAACGCATGGAACGCGCCCGTGAAGAGTTGTCGCGCAATGAGTTGCGTGATGTGCCCATTGCCACTGTCGCGCGACGGTGTGGATTTACGAACGGCTCTTACTTCAGCAAACGATTCAAGACAATGTATGGGCTCTCACCCCGAGCCTGGCGACAGATGTCTTTGGGCGAACGCCCCCAGGATTCGGTGAGTGCGAACCCACCAGCCCAGCCCGAACGGACCAATCAGTCTAATTAAGTCGTGCCAGGTAAGGCTCCCGGGAGACCCTCGGCGCCAGCCAGCGCGGGCGTACGTGGAGAAGGTCACGGCAGTCTGTGGTTCCGATCCGCTCCCTTGTGAAAACTGCATGCCGAACCCGGTCAGACGTTAAACTCCACGTCAAAGCTGACACGTCAATCAGCATTTCAAGTCCCACCAGGCTTTGTGCACGAAGGGATCAACCCCATGGCTGTGTCAACGCGTAGTCGGCTTCAACGAGTTGCGGCCGCGGCATTCATCGGCATTCTTGCAACCACGGGCCTCTCGTGCGGATCAGATGGTTCCGGCAGCGGTGAGCAGGACTCCGCACAGCCGAGCTCGAAAGCCGTGAGCGCGGAGGCCGGCGCGATCGTGGACATTGTCCGCAACAAGCTCGCCGAGCTGAATCTGACCGGCGCCGTATTCGGAGTGTGGCGCGGCGACGAGGAGCTCGTCGTCGACGCGGCCGGCGAATCTCCGGTTGGTGTTCCCGCCACGGCTGACATGCAATTGCGTGTCGGCCAGCCGATGGAGCCGATGCTGTCGACAGTTCTGCTGCAGCTCAACGAAGACGAAACACTGGGCCTCGACGAGCCGATCGCCAAATGGGTGCCCGACTTTCCGCGCGCCGACACCATCACCCCCCGGATGCTCGCCAACAGCACTTCAGGAATCTCCGACTACGTGACGAATCCTAAGTTCTTGAAAGCCTTCTACGCCAACCCGATCAAAGGGTTCACGTCACAAGAGATCCTCGACCTGGCCACGTCGCGCCCGCCACTGTTCGAGCCGGGAACGAGCTTCGCATACTCGCACAGCGATTTGTGCCTCCTTGGCGTCGTGCTCGAAAGGGCCTCGGGCAAGCCTCTACAAGAGCTGCTGCAGCAACGCATCTTCACACCGCTTGCAATGAGCAACAGCAAGGTGGTCTTGACACCACAAATGATCGAACCGATGCTGCACGGCTACACGAACGAACGTGAAGTCTTCGAGGACTCCACATTCTGGAACCCCACAGCGTTCCTCAACAGCGGCAACACCAACTCGACGGTGACAGATCTCGCTCGTTGGGCACGCGCCCTTGCTTCAGGAGAAGTGTTGTCGGACACAGCATTCAATGAGATGATGGGCCCCTCGACCGCTGGGCTGGGCCCGTTGACCGAAGAGAAGTACTTCGCATTCGGCACCGCTCACCTGAACAGCTGGCTGGTCATGAACCCTTCATTCGGCGGCTACAACGGCGTAGTTCTCTACGAGAACGATTCGAAGACGACAATCATCGTGTACGCCACACTCGGCCCGACTGCCAACGCCGACACCAACAACGCGGTGCCGATCGGCACCGCAATCAGCACGCTGCTGCTCCCAGACAAGCCACTGGCGTTGTCCTGACGCGCCGGCACAAGGGTGCCAGGCATTTTACAAACTTCGATTCTCGATAGGGCGGGCACCAGTAGTTCGCCGACCGCCGGGTAACAGCCCGGAGGTGCAGACCACTTTTTGAGCGAGGCCGTCGGTCATCAAACGGGATCCCTCACGCCAGGGTTGGCGGTGTGAACCCTTCGAGTATCACGACGTTGCTGGTTGCGGCCTCGTGTCGTTGAGCGATGACGGCTTGATAGTCGGGACCGGTGTACCAGGCGTTGGCGGTGGCGACGCTCTCGAACTCGAGTACGACGGTGATGTCGCCATGCCAGTTGCCCTCGGCAACGAGATGCGGCGGACCGGCGATGATTGCCGTTCCCCCGGCAGCGATCACAGAGGGTACCGCGGCGGCGCTGTAGGCAGCGAGTGCGTCTGAGTCGCTGATCTTTTCGGTGAATATGACATATCCCTTGGACATCGAGTGCGTTCCGTTTCTGGTGGGTGATGTGGTCCAGCGTGAAGTGGCCCCTAGGTATCCGGCTGTCCGCCTCGGGTTCTCGTAGCCGTTGTGAGGAGATTCCGGATACTGGAACCAAGGTGCCGTCGAAAGATTTTCTCTGGTTCACGCCAGTCGAGGTGATGATTGACCTCGAGGGCGACGACGCCGTGAAACGCTCCCCACCATCCAAGAAAGTCATCGAGGAGATCGTCGTCGGCCTCAAGTTCAGCCAGGGAGCGTCCACGGGCCTCGGCGTAGTGGCGAGCGATCGGTCGCAGTACATCGGTTTGCGCGGGCACTGTCGGGCCATCAGGGGGAGCGGCGTACCCGCGGATCCGGTCGAAGAAGATGAGATTGAACTGGCGAGGATGCTCGAGTGCCCAGGCCCGGTAAGCAACCGGCCCCGTTTCCAGGCGCTGTTCGAGCGCAGATTCGGCCGATTCGGCCAGTGCGGCAGTGATATTGGCTTCCAATGACTGATAGCTCTGGACGATCAACTCGGTCAACAGCTCGGACAGGCTCGGAAAGTAGGTGTAGAGCGCGGGCGCGCTCATCCCGACCTCGCGCGCGATCCCGCGGAGGGTGACCGCGCTCAGTCCACCGTCCTCGAGTCGCCGCCGCGCTTCAGTGACGACGTCCTGCTTGAGTTCTCGGCGCTGCCTGTCGCGTCGGCTTTCCTTTGGCACAGTGAGCACGCTACCCTTAACGCTGTTAGAAAGTCGAGCAGCGTTCAAGAAAAGAGTCCTGGTGAATCGCATTGTGGGAGTGACGCTCGATTGCGTCGACATGAAGACTGCGGCCTCCTTCTGGAAAGCCGCTCTCGAATACGACGAACCCACCCCTTGCACAGACGATGCGCAATTCCATGCGCTCGTGTCGCCGAACGGAGGCCTTCATCACCTCACGCTGCAACGCGTGACGGAAGCGAAAGCGCGCAAAAACCGGGTTCACCTCGACATTTTCGTGGACGACCTCGACTCGGAAGTTGCCCGACTGGTTGGTCTCGGCGCGAGAACCCTGGAGGAACACAACGACGAAGGCGGGTACCGAACCGCGGTTCTGGCCGACCCGTTGGAAAACGAGTTCTGTCTGGTCCAGCGCTGAGTAGTTCAGGGGAGCACGATTACCTTCCCTGCGATCCGTCCGCCGGCTGCTTCCTTGTGGAGGGCGGGCAGTTCGGTGAGGGGTATCCGTCGCGTGACCTCGATGGTGAGTGCACCGGCGTCGACCAAAGACACGATCTCGCTGAGGCGCGTGCGGTTCGGTTGGACAAACACGGTGGCTGCTCGCACATTTCGTGCTTTGTCGTCGGGGGTCGCCATGAACGCGGTGGTGCTGACGACCACGCCACCGTCGCGAACGGCAGTGACGAGGGTGGCGAACTGATCGGGTTCGATGGGGGCGAGGTTGAGCAGTACGTCGACTTGCCCGTCGAGGGCATCGAGTAGCGCGGTGTTGGTGTGATCGATGATGTGGTCGGCGCCCGCGGCGCGGACAGCGTCGATACTGCGTGGGCTGGCGGTTGCGATGACGTGCACGCCGGCGCGTTTGGCCAGTTGGATGGCGTACTTGCCGACCACACCTCCTGCACCAACGATCAGCACGCTCTGTCCGCTCTCTAGTTTCCCGTCGTCGAACAGCGCCTGCCAGGCAGTCAGGGCGACGGACGGTAGTGCCGCGGCGTCGTCCAACGGGATGGTGGTGGGGGCGTGGACCAGTGCCTGGGCCGGTGCGGTGACGTACTCGGCTGCGCCGCCGTCATGTTCCATCGGCAGGAACCCGACGACGATGTCGCCGACTGCCAGGTCGTCCACTCCTTCGCCGAGCGCATCCACGATGCCCGAAACGTCATATCCGGGAATGTGGGGCAAAACGATTGGGATGGGCAAGAACCCGGCCCGCATGCCGTTGTCGGCGGCGTTGTACGCCGACGCTGCCACACGCACGCGGACCTCTCCAGCGGCCGGCGTCGGCTGCTCGACATCTCCGTAGTGGAGGACTTCGGGACCGCCGACCTCGTGGAACTGTACTGCCTTCATGGTGACTCCTTTGGTTAGATGCTTCGAATCCGAAGCACTTGGCCAACATAGCAGTGCTTTGAAATCGAAGCAAGAGGTAGGTTGTTCACGTGACCGAACGCAGAGAACAACAAGGTCTGAGCGCCGTCGAGCTCGGCGCGTACCTCGCGCTGATCGAGACGAGCAGCCTGGTGCGGCATGCAGTGGAACAGCAGTTACAGGAGGCGGGCAGCCTCAGCTACGTGCAGTTTCAATTGCTCGCATCGCTTGGAGACGCACCTACGGGCAGTCGCCGGATGACGGAACTGGCCGACGGCGTGGTCTACAGCAGGAGCGGACTCACCTATCAAGTGGGTCTTCTCGAACGCGCGGGACTGGTGACCCGCAGCCCTTCTGAGGAAGATGAACGCGGAATCACCGTCACTGTGACCGAGGCCGGCCGTCGAGTACTCGCGGCCGTGTTCCCAGGGCACATCGGGATCGTTCGGCAACTACTCTTCGACGCGCTGGACCAGGATGACATCGATGACCTCGCCCGCGTACTCACGAAAGTTCGTGACCACATGCGAACCATTCCCCCTCGCTCGGCCAAACCCCGCCGCGCGAGCAAGCGTCGGAGTGGGTGAAGCGCGAATCATGTAGGGCTCTGCGCAATCTGGTCTCGCCGGTACGGCGCGTTGATCGACGAGCACTTTCTCGGGGTCAGGTTGCGGGTAAACCTGGATGTGCCTGCAGCCCAGCGTTCGTAGGCTGTTTTCATGCGAACACACACGTCGACGGCGCAGACCGACGTCGCCTCGGTAGCCTTCGGCATCGCTGCGGCCGCCGGTCTACTGCACGCGGTAGCGAGTCTGTACTGGGCCGTCGGCGGCCGTTGGCAACTCGAGTCAGTGGGAGAATGGGCTGTCGAGCTCGCGCGCGAGAGCCCGGTCGAAATCGTTCTGGCCTTGGGTCTCATCGCGCTGGCAAAAGCGGTCGCAGCTGTTGTGCCGATGGTCAACGAGCGACGAAAGAGCCGATTCTATCGACCGATTCGATGGTGTGGGTGGTCAGGCGGTGTCGTTCTGGTGGTGTGGGGAGGGGTGTCGTCGTTGTCGGCGTGCGCGGTGCTCGCCGGCCTAGTCTCGCCCAGCAATGGATACAACCGGACCACCATGATCGGGCACGCCTTCATATGGGATCCGCTGTTTGTGGTGTGGGGTGCCGCGCTACTGACGGGCCTATGGCTCACCAGGCCCGCACGGCCTCTGGTGCGCCCCGGCCCCTGAGCGCGTTCAACCGCGGAAGTCAGCACCCTGAGGTTGGGTCCTTCTGTCAGCGATAGCCATTCGCAATCAACGCCGCGTTCAGCGACGATGAAACTTGTGGAACCTGATGAAGTACCTGATGATTGGCGCCCAACGGCCGCAGACGGTCCAATCGACCTTGCTGTGGATGGAGAACTGTTTCAGGTAGCGATCGCCTCAGGCGGCGGTAGCCGATACACCTGGGTAAGCGGTCCCAATCCTGGCTATGGGTTCCAGTCCGGCGCTCCGAGTGTTGCCTGGAGGACTGGCAATCGGCGTCCACCGGCGCCGCTCCCGGTCCCGCTACCGACCGTTCGCTATCACCGCACACGTATCAGCGGGTTTCTCGCGGAGATAGATCCCGAAACCGGCTACATGTCCGAGGCACCTTTTGATGATCCGTGACGAAATCTGTTGCGGCGAAGCTTATCGCGGGCGACTCGGTCGCCACCAGGATTGAACGCCGTGGTGGATCGCCTGTAAGTGAAGGCGGCGAAGGCGAAATCGCACGGCTTCCGGGCAGCCGAGCGCGGTGAGGTGTCGGCTTTGGATGGGAGGTGAAGAACCGATTGTGCCGCGATTATTCACGCCGGGGAGCTTTAGTGTGTCGATTGCAGCTGCTCAGGCCGGCGGTGCGGACTTCCGTGTTGCGATACTGGGTTGGTGATGGCTCGCGATGAGATGACCGACAGGTACGTGGCGTACTTGGATGGCGCCCGCGTCGCCACCGATGAACTCGACATGTATCGCGTGGTCGAAGGTTTGATCTGCGAAGTCGTGGGGACGGTCGACAATGCTCGGCTCGCGCACGTCTCCTGATCAGAAACCCCCGCAGCCGTCATCGCACTACCAAACCTGTCACCCGAAAATCGAGGTCAATGCGGGCGCCACGTCGTGATGGTCGCGGATCGTTCGGCAGCGACCGCGACCGACGATTGCAAGACTCCGGCCGAGGTCCAGGTCGTTCTCGCCTGAGGTGTCGACCAGCACGTCGAGTCGCGGCAATCGTGCTGCGACACCGCGGGGATCTGGCCCGGCGTTGTGTACGCAGTCACTGAGCAGCAGCACCCGTGCATCGGCCGGTGGCACGCCGGCAAGTTCACGCGCCGCGACCTCCAGCGCGAACGCGACGTTGGTCAGTCCTTGCGCCGGCAGGGTCAGAAGCTGGTCGAGCACGGTCTCGGGACCTACTCGTTCCCCCAGTCGGACCAGAAGCGCGGCATCCGACCAAAAGGCCACCACCGCAACATCATCGCGCGGCAGTTCGCCAACCATTGCGCCGACGGTGGCTGCCGCGGTCCTCACTTGCTCACCCTTGGTCGAGCCAGAGATGTCGACGACAAGGGCGATGGACCGTCGGTTGCGGACCCGCTCTCGGACGAGAATGTCGTCGTCGGTCGGCAACGGGTTACCGGCAATCGCTTCCAGAGTCGCGTCGAGATCGAGTTCGTCGGTCCCACCGCGCCAACGCATGGTCGTGAGGGTTCCTGCGCTGGCCCGCCGCGCACGACGCTGCCACATCGGTTGCGCGAGTGCGAGTCTGCGCGCGATCTGCCTCGCGCGCCGGCGACCGGCCTCGTCGATGACCATGGCCCCGCCGGATGCCGAGAGCTCACCGTCGTCGTTCGTTTCACCCGGTGCCGACGACCCCGGCAATTTCATCGGCTTCCCCGAGGGACCTTCCTTGGGGATCAGCGTGAATCCGCCACGACCACCGGCCGCAGGCTTGAGCAGTTCCGGTTCTTCGTCGAGCTGCTTCGGCTTCCGTCGCAACGGCTTCATGTGGGCGCGATCGTGTCCGGCACCCTTTCTCGGTCTCGACAGCGGGCTGTCGGCCGGAACTGCTCTTCAACCCGGTTCAGCAGCGGCGGGAAGAAGGATGAAGTGGTCCTGCCAGATCTGGTGCAGCACCGCCTCGGGAGTCTCGAATGCCGTGTCGTCGAGATGGATTCGACCGGACAGAGCCACCATCATGGCGTCGAGCACAACGGCTGTGTAGTCCTCGGGCAATCCGCGGGGCGGCTCCAGCGAATCGGCGGCAGGCAGCTCCACGCCTCGCATCAGAGCGAGCTGCGCCACCATCAGCGCGACGTCGATGGCACCCCGGACGCTACTTCCCTGACGGATGTCATCGCGCTCTCGCGTCGCCCTGGTCAGCGCGACGGCATCAGCTATGACGCGGGCCGACTCGACTCTGGTTCGGCGGCGGACGATCTCACGTTCTGCCTCCGCATCCTGGTAGGTGATCACGAGTCGGCACATCCGGTCATGGACGGACGTCGACAACCTCGTGGTGCCGATGTTGTCGTACGGATTCATCGACGCCACGATGCGGAACGTCGGAAGCGCGGTGACACTACCGACCCGTGGGACGGTGATCACCCGCTCGGCCATCGCAGTCAGAAGCGTGTTCAACGTGTCTTCCGGCGCCCGATTGAACTCCTCGATGTAGAGAAAGCCGCCGGTGCGCATCGCCTCTATCAACGGGCCCTCGACAAAGTTGTCCGCTGTGTAGTCCTCCTTGAGTACCCGGGCCGGATTGTGGTGGCCTACAAGACGGCTCGGTGTCAAATCCGCATTGCCCTCGACGAACACCAGCGGGATATCCCATTCGGAGGTGATGGCGCCGAGCAGCGTCGACTTGGACGTACCCGGCGGACCCTCGAGCATCAGGTCACGGCCGGCGGCGACCGCGGCGAGCAGGAGGTCGGCCTCTCGCTCGCGGCCAACCACCTTGTGCGCGATACGCGACCGGACCTCCGGCAGTGACGCCGCTTCTACCACCGAGCCGTTGTTCTGCACGCTTTAGAGTCTTCCACCGGCGTCCACAACATGGGTGGTCCCGGTTACGTATCGACCGGAATCAGACACCAGGTAGAGGACCGCTTCGGAGATGTCTATGGGTTCCACCATCGTCACGGGAAGCCGGTTCATCTGGGCAGCGGCCTGATCGAAGTCGGCCCGGGTCGGGTTCTCCAGGTCAGGCCGGAACAGCTTGTAGGTCGGCTCGTTGAGAATCATCGGTGTCGCGACGGTTGTCGGATGAATGCTGTTGACCCGAATGCTCTGCGGTCCCAGCTCTTTCGCCAGCACGCTCATGAGTCCGACCAGCCCAGACTTGGCCGCCGAGTAGTGGGCAATGTTCTCGTTGACGCTGATCGACGCCAGTGAACTGGTGATGACGATGGAACCACCACGGCCTCCGGCGACGATGTGTGGGCCTGCCGCACGGATCGTCTTCCACACGCCGGTGAGGTTGATGTCGATCATGGTCTGCCACATCTCTTCATCCATCTCGAGCGCGGGCGCCATACTGTTGATTCCCGCGTTCGCGATCACGATGTCGAGGCGACCAAGGGCTGCCACCCCGTCGTCGGCGGCCTTCTTCAAGGCCGCGAGGTCGCGGACATCGACCTCCGACGCGACGATCCTGCGATCGAGCGCCTCGACGTCCCTGACCGTCTGTTCCAGATCCGCCGCGGTGGCGGTGTCGTAGGGGACAGTGGCGACCTGTTTGGCGGTGTCCACCGCGATGATGTCTGCGCCCTCCTGCGCAAGGCGGATTGCGTGGCTGCGCCCCTGGCCTCGTGCGGCGCCGGTGATGAAGGCGACCTTGCCTTCGAGTTTGCCCATGTCGACCACTCCCGTTTTGTTGTGACCCAGCTCTCACATCGAGGTTATGTCACCTAGTGCCAGAACACCAGCATGGATTTCCCGGGGACGTGCACAGCGACGGACGGAGGTGAGACGATGGTCAGATGGTAGACGGGGAGGTCCGCGCCGCGGTGACCGGCACAGTTGATCGAGGCGGCCGTCCTGCCGCGACCAGCGCGCACGAGCTGGCGGCTGCGGCCCAGAAGTTGTTCATAGAGCATGGCTTCGAGCAGACCAGCGTGGAGGACATTTCGACGGCAGTAGGGGTCAGCCGCCGCACGTTCTTTCGCTACTTCGCGACGAAGGCCGATGTGCTGTGGGTTGAGTCTGACACCGAGTTCGCCCGCCTCACGGCGTTTCTGGCTGCCGATGACGGTACTGCCGCACCGCGCGACGTCATCGAGACCGCGATAGTCTCTGCCCTCGCCTTTCGGCCAGAGGACGAGGAATGGGCGCGCCACCGTGCCCAGTTGGTCCTGACCGTGCCCTCAGTGCAGTCATACGCATCGGTGTTGTACAGACAGTGGCGCGAGGCAGTCGCTGATTTCATCCGCCGTCGCGGTCTCTGGCGCAGCGACGAGCTGTTCGCAATCGCCTTCGGACACTCCACCACGGCCGCCATCATGACCGGCCATGAATACTGGGTGTCGCATTCGGAAACGACGCTGCCGCAATGTCTTCGGTCGTCAATCCGGCTTCTCGTACCCAGTGGCCCGCCGGCCCCCTGAGAGTGTGCGCGCGGCCGCACGGCGGCGATCCTGCCTTGGGGCGGCGGTTGACATCCCAGAGAGCGCGCTGGGACGATGTGTGACGTAGGCCACTTCGAAGGCGGATTTCCTCAGAGTGCGGCTCCGAGGGTTCTCGAGTTCGAAGCAACAGACCACGCCGGAGTTGGGAGCACCATATGAACGGCGTATTCGATCTCGGAGGGACCGATGGTCTAGGTCCGGTCGATCCTCCGGACAGTGAACCGGTCTTCAGGGCAGAGTGGGAAAAGACGGTGTTCGCCATGTACCCGGCCTGCGTTGGCGCCGGGTACTTCGGTATTGACCAGTTCCGACACGGCACCGAGAAGATGGACCCGTCGACTTACCTCAGCTCGCCCTACTATCAGCACTGGCTCCACTCCATCGAGGCCCATGTCATCGCGATAGGCGCTATCGAGGCGGACGAACTAGCCCGCCGAACCCGCCACTATCTCGACAACCCCGACGCCCCGCTCCCTGAACACAGCCAACGTCAAGAGCTGCTCGACTTCGTTGATGTCGCGGTATCGGCGGGGGCTTCCGCTGCTCGAAGAACCAGCAAGCAGCCGCGTTTCACCGTCGGTGACAAGGTGCGCACCGCGCACGTCAGCCCGTTCGGACACACCCGGTTGGCCCGGTACATCCGAGGTAAACAGGCTGTGGTTGTCGCTCACCGCGGGTCGTTCATCTACCCAGATTCGGCAGGGAACGGGCTCGGCGACGCACCCGAGCATGTCTACACCATCAAGTTCACCAGTGAAGAGTTGTGGGGCAAAGGCTTTGGTGATCCGAATGCGTCGGTGTGTTTCGACGTATGGGACCCCTACGTCGAATTGGTCGATGAAGAGAACGGGGCGACCGCATCAGTGCAGGGGCCTCAGGTCAGGAAGAAACGGCCGCCCGCGTCAAGGCGCTGGAGTCGATGCTCATCGAAAAGGGGGTGATGACGAGCTCGATGGTCGACCGCATCGTCGACATCTATGAAAATCAGGTCGGGCCGCAGCTGGGAGCAAAAGTAGTTGCGAAAGCATGGACTGACAACGACTTTCGGCGGCGACTCCTCGACAACGCCGGCGCAGCCTGCAGAGAACTGGGCATCGGTGGTCTGCAAGGCGAGGACATGGTGGTCCTCGAGGACACCGACGAGGTGCACCACGCCATCGTGTGCACATTGTGCTCGTGTTATCCGTGGCCGGTTCTCGGGTTGCCTCCCAACTGGTACAAAAGACCCGCAATATCGGGCCCGCATCGTGCGTGAGCCGCGCAAGGTCCTGGCCGACGACTTCGGATTCGCCATCTCCGACTCCGTCGAGATCCGCATCTGGGACTCGAGTTCGGAGATGCGCTACTGGGTGCTGCCGCAGCGACCGACCGGTACCGACGGCTGGAGTGAAGAACAACTCGCTGCACTGGTCACGCGGGATTCGATGATCGGCGTCGGCCCGGTCAGAGCCGCATCATGAACGACGTGCCCACCACCGCACCAGATGCGGACCGCCGAGCGGTGGATGATCTGGTCCGCAACCTACCCGGCGGGCGGCCCGGAGAAATGTCATTCGATCACCCCTGGGAGATCAGAGCTTTCGCGCTGGCGGTGGCGGCGCACACCGCAGGCGAGTTCGATTGGCAACTGTTCCAGGGCGCGCTCATCGACGCCATCAGGGATTGGGAGTCAACCCGCTCCGTCACCTCCGATGAGTCGTGGTCTTACTACGAACACTGGGTGAGCGCCTTGGAAGCAGTCATGGCCAGTAACGGAGCCATCGACCGTGCCGCTCTGAAGAATCGGACGAATGAGGTTTTAGCCGCACCGCCGAACCGCAACCACCACAAAGCCATACTCGAACCCGTCGCGATTGATGCCGCGATCACTGCAACGCCGAGCTGACAGTGCCCGCAGGACGACTGGCCCCTAGTCGTCCCCCATCCACGTCACGAACCCAGAAGCTCCCTGACCCTGGTCAACTGTTCTACGAACCGCTGCCGGTAGAGCGCAGTGAAGCGATGCACGGGTTGATCGAGGATCGCACGGGCTGTCAAATCTGAAACCTCGAGCAGCTCAGCCACTTCAGCCGCCGCAACCGACGGGTCTGCACTGTGCTGCACGATGTCGATGAGTTCGGGAGCATGGTCCAAGGCCCGGAGGTAGCCCGCGAAACGATCCAGGTCGGCCTGCAGCTGCCCGTGCGATTGCTCGGCGTAGTCGGGTTCCATCACGGGCTCCGAAGGAAGGAAGCGCCGAGGGTCCACCGCGACGTTGAACTCGACGCGAGAGATCTCCATGAGGTGTGCGGCGCCGTCCGCGTGTTCGTAGACGCGCAGGCATGCTCCGGTGTGCTCATCAAGGGTGGCCTGCAATGGATTGATCTTGCCGCGCGGTGGGTCGAGAAGGAACTCCCAGGCCGGCCGGCCCGCCACCGTGGTCGCAACGGGATCGGCAGCGGGGGAGTGATAGTTGTGCGGGTCGGCGAAAAGCCAATCGCCCGGGTCTCCGAGCAAACGGTACGGATGCATGTGCCGCCACTTGGCCGCAGCCGACGATGCCGAGCCACCTGAAACAGGTTCGAGGTGGCCGCGACCGCCCCGTATCCAGCACCGGGCTCCTTGCTGGACGTGTACCTCTCCGTGGTCATCGGTGACGTTCCAGCGGCCTCCCGGCATGATCGCGAAACTGGCGGTTGCCGCAGTCACCTCACCGTCGACGGTGGTCACCGAGCGCAATTCGCCTACGGCACTGGTGAACCCGACGTCGGCGTACTTGGTCCGTAACTCATCCCACAGGCCGACCCGACGCCCACCAGGCTCGCCAGATGCCACAACCGTGGTGTCCATGAATACATAGTGCCGAAAACCGCCGGGCTCACGTGGCGAGTTGGCCGATGGCGAACACAATTCGACCGGACTGTGCCCCCATCAGGCAGGCGGGGGCGTCCGCTGCAACTCGATGAGCCCAGCGCGGGCCATCCTCGCGACGTCAGAACGGAACTGCGACAACTGCATTGCCGCCACCGCCTCGGCACCGCGTTCGGTGACGCCGAGCAGTTCGATGATGGCGGCTCGCGCGGCGGCGCCGTTGTCGGCGCCGGCGATGACCTCGAGGACGTCCTGCGGCCGATCCAGAGCTGCTACCGTCGCCGCCATCACCTCAAGGGTCTGCTCGCGCCGTTCGCGTGGGTCCCCGGGCCGACCGCCCCGGCGCCGCGGTCGCGGGGCTCGGCCTCGACAACGGGTCCGGTCCAGACGAAGAGGTCAGCAGGTAGGTCGTCGTGCTCGCTGACGTCGTACACCTCGAACAGCTCGCCGCGTTCGGGATTGCCGACTCCCACGATGATGCCGGTGATGTCGTCGAAGGTGATCTCGATCGAATCGTCAGACCTCGACAGCAGAGTGGTTTTCCACGCAGCCCGGCCAGCTCTGTCAATGGGCGCCGGAGGTGTGGCCACGCGCATCTTCTGGCTCATCCGTCGCAGCAACGAGTCCCCGCCCAGCAGATCGACAGGGCTGAAGTGCGCTCCCAGGTTGACGACGTGGATATCACCGCCTAGACGCCGTATCTCGCCGTCAATGCGGACCAAGGGCTTCTCGCCTGCGCCCTGGATGTAGACGACATCACCCTCGCGCTCGATCCGCCACCGATCATGAGGTCCGTGCCAGAAGTCGAACACGGGCCCGGGCGTCTCGTTGCCTTCCTTGGCTGACGTTCGCATCGACCCGGACACGTACACGGTCTCGGCGGCCGCATTGCGACCGGCCAACTCCACCCACGACGGTGTGCTCATGCCTGCGACGGTAGTCAGTGCACCCGCGGTCGGTCAGACCGGTGG
The DNA here is from genome assembly GCF_000506245.1 of Williamsia sp. D3. Lineage (NCBI taxonomy): Bacteria > Bacillati > Actinomycetota > Actinomycetes > Mycobacteriales > Nocardiaceae > Williamsia > Williamsia sp. D3. The sequence goes on from NZ_AYTE01000020.1 coordinate 70,727, forward strand.
CGGGAATCCGCGCTCGGCCAGTGCATGCAGCACACGCTCGGAGCCACGGAACGGGTCACCGTCTCGCGGCCAGTGGATGATCACGTCGGTGAAGCCGAGTTCCCCGGCCCGGCCGACCATGTCATCAAACGTCGCCAGACTCGTCAGCGAGAACTGCGGGGATGCGTCGAGGTTCAGGTAGCGGTCGAAGCCATCAGGGGAGCGCCCTTCGTCGGCCATCGCCTCATCGAGGTGGTTGCACGCACGCTTGACCCCGTCGAACCACTCATCGAGCGTCTCGGCCTTCTGCCCGGTTGTCATCCAGGCGTCACCGTGACGGACGGCGAAGCGGATCGAACGGGGCCCGTTGCCGGCCAGGATGAACGGGACCCGGTGCCGGACCGAGCCCCCGACCAAACGCATGTCGCGAGCCTGGTAGTACTCGCCGTCGGCGGAGACATGGTCGTCGGTGAGCAATCGGTCGAGTAAGAGGGTGAACTCCTGGAAACGGTCGACCTTCTGGCGTGGCGTCATCGCCGGGGCGCCCTGCAGTCCGTCGTCAGGTGTACCGCCGGCGCCCAGCCCCAGCAACACGCGGTCTCCGGCGATGTCGAGCAAGGTCTCGACCTCACGCGAAAAAGACACGGGGTGACGGAAATTGGGCGACACCACAAACGAGCCGATCTTGATCGTGGAGGTCACCATCGCGAGAGCGGTCATCGTCGGAACGCTGGAGAACCAACGCGCGTCGGGCAGCCCGCCCCACACCAGATGGTCGAACACCCAGGCGTGGTCGAAGCCGATCTCCTCGGCTCGTTCCCATTTCGGCCGCGCGTCGTGCCACGACTGATCGGGCAGGATGGAGATTCCGTATCGCATGGGCTCACTGTAGCCGCGGGGGACGACACCATCGCGAAACGCGATGCATCAACGGCATATTGAGAGTTATCCACAAATCGTGGGGTTATCCACAGATGAGTGTGGAGAAATCGCGCCTTCGAAAGTGGCTGGGGGAGCGAAGAATCAAGCCCGACGCCAGTCTGTGTTCATTCAGGTGAATCAAGTTGCTAAACAGGTGTTCTCACACTGTCCACCAGACGCACGAGAGTCCCGTCGCACGTGGCGACGGGACTCTCGGCGTGCAAAGAGGGTTTAGCGGTTGTGCCTGGGAACGTGGCTTCCGTTGTCGCCGGGACCGTTCCCTGTCTGGCGGGGGTCCAGATTGTGGCCCGGACCGTTTCCGGTGTGGCGGGGATCGAGGCCGTTGCCGGGGCCGTTTCCGGCCTGGCGGGGATCCATGCGGTTGCCGTTGTCGTGGCGGCTGTCATCGCGGCCGTTCCGGCCGACGTCGGGATCGAGCTTGTCGGCGCGCTGGAACTCGGCGTCGAGTTCTTGGCGCTTGCTGGCGGCTGTGCCTGATGGGTGCTCGCCTCTGCGGCCAGGCGCTTGGCCTCGGCGGCCTTGGCGTCGGCTTCCGCCTGGGCCCGTCGGGCGTTGGCTGCGTGCTCTTCGGCGATGGCCTCACGCTTACGTACGCCGGCAACGCGTTCGGACGCCTGCTCCCGGATCTCTCCGGCTTGCACCCGACGGCTTTCCTTGCGCTTGCGTGCCAAGAACAGTGCGAGCGCTATGAGAGCCAGCACCACCACTACGGCTATGACGATCCAGACGACGGTATCCACGTTGACTCCTGACGAGACGATTTCCTCCCGGATTACCCAGGGATTTGTGGTCTCAAACACAAGAGTCCGCCGGTCAAGCTACGGCAAGCGGGCGATTTGTGATCTCGATACCGGAATGAGATCTGTGCAAGGTCACCGGTCTGCAGGTCACAGCGTCGGGGCACAGCAAACACTGTTGTCGGCGGCGATGTCTAGAGTGCGGCTATGAGCGACGACGACGGCTACCCGGATGGCTGCCCCACCCTGTCCCGCGACGGCCAGGTGGTCGGCTTCTGTCCGTCGCCGAACGGCACCCATCTGCTGGTGTGGTGGCGTGCGGACAGCGAGATCATCGGTGGGTACGAAACCTACGAGGCAGGAGTCACCGCGGCACTACGCGCAATCGCCGCAGATGGTCTCGACCCGGACCCCGACGACGTGCGCGTGGAGGCCGCCAAATTGGAGGCCGATTTTGTGGGAACCGATTGGATGGGTCTCGGCTTCTGAAGTCGGCGCGTCACCGAATCGACTCGTAGAGCACGGGCCATGAGTCGTGTACGTCGTCGCGCCAGTAGTCCCAGGAGTGCGTTCCCTTGTCCTTGAAGTTGTAGGTGGCCGGGATCCCGAGCGCGTCGAGCCGGCTACGCAAGTTCTGGGTGCACTGATTCGTCGCAGCTTCGATCACCCCGCCGGCAGTCAATTGCGCCACCAGCTGGCTGGTCTCACCGTCGACGTTGGGGGCATCGAGGTTGTCGTGCTCACCCGGCAGTCCTGATCCGGTGGAGATGTAGAGCGCGGTCCCACGCAGCCCCGCGGCGTGGACATATGGATCGTTCGCCTGCCAGGCGGGGTCGTCCGGCTCACCCCACATGTTGACGGGGTTGCCACCGAAGTTCGACACCGTGATGTAGACGTACGCACGTCCGAGTGGATCGCTGGTCTGGGCGCAGCCGCTGAACGAGGCCACGCCTTCATAGAGGTCGGGTTTCTGGATGGACAGCGCGAGTACGGAGGTGGCGGACATCGAGACGCCCACGATCGCGTTCTTGCCGGTGGTGTTCAGGGCCGAGTCGATGATGGGTGGGAGTTCCTCGGTGAGGAAAGTGGTCCACTTGTTGCGCCCGAGTTCGGGATCGTCGCGCTGCCAATCGGTGTAGTAGCTCGAGTCACCGCCGAGGGTGGCAACCACGTTGACGTCTTTCGCCTTGTAGAACGACGCTGCGTCGCCCCAGCTGAGCAGGCCGTTCTCCTCGCCGGCTCCACCGACCCCGTCGAGCACGTACACGGTTGGTCGCGGCTGGTCTCCTGGCGCGATCAGCAGCTTGAGCCCGATGTTCTTGTCCATCGCGGCGGAGTACACCTCGGCGGTCGCCTCGCGTCCTTCCCCGCGCACAAGACTCACGAGATAGGAGCCGTCGGGCGCCGCTATCGCGCGGTCGAGGATGGGGTCGGCATAGGACGTGGCGGCAGGCGCCATCGCCACCGCGAGTCCTGCGATTGCCACGGCGACGAGCAGACGGGAGTTCCGGCGGAACTGTGTGACGGGGTTTCTCATGGTGTCCCTAGTGACGTCGGAGCATGAACATGTGGTAGGTCGAAAAAGGAGAGATTCAGGGGCAGGGTGCGGGCGTCGTGTCGGCAAGGTCTGGGTCGAGAGCGGTGTGGATCAGCCACAGGGAGCGCGGGTGGGTGGTCAGACCCATGTGGTCGACGGCCAATCCGGGGCAACCGTCCTGAACCCACACGTTGCGCACCGTGGCGCCGGGGCCGGCAGTCAGGAACGCCGACTCCGGCGGGGTGACGACCTTGTCGTCACGTGTTGCCACGGCCACGTAATCGACCCCGGGAACGGTGTCGCCGCCGGCGTTCAGCTGCGTGATGAAAGACGACCCGGCCATCTGCTGGGCGTACGCGGGACCGACGGCCGCGGCAAGCACCTCGTCGGCGGGTAGTCCGGCAGCGTCGGTTTGCCTGTATATCTCCGAGTTGGAACCAAGGGGCAGGTCCGTGTTCGATTCGAAGGTCGATCCGTGGTTGGTGCCACCGACGCTCACCACAGTGTGAATGGTGTTGCGCTCCACGAACTTGAGGTAGTGGCGTGCAGTGAGTGCGCCCATCGAATGGGCGACCACGTCGACCTTGTCGGCCGCCGTCGCCGATCGCACCTTGCTGATGAACGCGGCGAGGACGTTCGCAGACTCCCCGATGTCGCTTCCGCCGGCGAGGTCGAGCAGGTTCTCATCGCTACCGGGCTGATGACGTCCGTAGTCGAGCGCGAAGACGCAGAAGCCGGAATCGGAGAGCCGCTCCGACAACGTCCGCCACGTGGCGGCCATCCCGGACCCGTTGCCGTGGACCAGCACTACGGGTCGTCGATGTTCGGGTGCCGGTGTGCACGAGGTGAACTGGTTGACGCCAGGAAGAGCAGATTCATCTGCGGGCGCGGCGTACACCGGGACAGGTGCCAGGAACGCGAACACGAGTGCCGGAACAGCTGCGGCCAGCGCGGCACCCAGACGTAGGTGACCCATTCGTTACCCCTTGGCTTCCACCCGACCATCACGTCCGCATCCGCGCGATATACGAGAGGCATACCACACCCTGCGGCCCGTGGCGCGGTGAAGACGGTGGTTGCAGGAGAAAGTGATCGTCACGGGCACACCCCGGCCCAGATGGATAGTTTCACTCACGATCTTTGTAGCGGGTTGACAAGGCGCCGAATGAGATTCGGCCCGGTGCTGCAAGGCCATGATCTCGAGCCGTCGCGCGTTCCGCTGTGAGTATCCGTGTGGTCTGAGAGACTCGGTCGCGTCGGAAGGTCTGTGCGGCACCGCGTACGAAGAACCGGGAATGGGGGCCATCGTGACGGCTCAGGGCACCGATGCGATCCGCGAGCTGAACGCGGCGTTGGCAGGCCGGGTGCACGAACCTGGAACGGCCGGCTACCTCGACGCCCTTGGGCGAATCTTCTTTCCCGATGCAGCGCGACGTCGCCCGCTGTGCGTGGTGCAGCCGACCTCCGTGAGCGAGGTGGCCGAGGCCGTCACCATCGCCGAACGGTCGGGGAACACTGTCACCGTGCGAGGCGGCGGACTGAGTTCGAACTGCGTTGCCGACCAGTCGATCATGGTCGATCTGTCGGCTCATATGAACGGTGCGCAAGCAGAAGGCGAGAAGGTCACCCTCGGTGGCGGAGCGAGCGTTGGCACCATGCTCGACGGCCTTGGCCCCGGTCGCATCGTCCCGGTCGGGATTTCACAGCACGCCGGGTTCGGGTTGGTCACCCGCGGTGGGGTCGGCTACTACACCCGCAGCCTCGGGTTGACCCTCGACCACCTCGCCGCAGTGGAGTTGGTCCTGCCTCCGGGGAGGTCGTGCAGTTGTCCGACAGGAGTACCGGCCGCGACGCAGACCTGTGGTGGGCGGTTCGGGGGTGCGCGCCACCGTTCGGCGTGGTCACCTCGGCCACCCTGAACACGCATCGCGCGGGCCCGATGTGGGTGCACCGGAGTGTGGTGGATCTCGACGCGCTCGCCACATACTTCCGCATCGCACCAGAGGTGCCGCGGCACACGATGATGGGTGCGGTGCTCGGCTACACCGACCTGACGCCGGAAAAACCGGTGATGCTGCTGTTCACCACATGTGCGAGTGAAGACGCCGCCGACATCGATGAGTCACGAAGGGCGGCAACGGCTGTCATGGATGCGTCGAAAGAGGTGCACTACCGTTCGGAGATGTCGGGCCGCTATCTCTCGGGCCTGCCCGAATACACCCCACCTGGTGCCGGGGGTACCGAACCGTCGCCGCTCCTGCTGCCAGAACCCACCGACGCCAGAGGCTCGTTCTTCGGGAAGGCCGTGTTCACCGGTCCCTCGCTCGATGCGTCGGTCGCGGACGCGCTCGCCACCCAGATCGCTGCCGCACCTACACCTGCCTGCCGCATCGACTTCCAGCAGACCGGCGGCGCCCTCGCCGATGTCGGTGACACCGATACGGCCTTCTGGGGGCGATCAGCCGAATGGAACATCCCGCTCAACGCGATCTGGTCGGATCCGTCTGACGAAGAAGCATGTCTGTCCTGGGCAAGCGAGACGCTGGCCGCTTTGTCCGGGCACACCACCGGTGTCTACAGCGTGGAAGTGCGTCCCGGTTTCGCCGAGACGGAAGCGGAGATCGACGCCGCTTTCGGTGGGAACCTCGCACGACTGCGTGGGCTGCGAGACCAGATCGATCCCACCGGAGTCTTCGGTACCTACCCGCTGTGATCGTCGTCGATGAGGTGCGCCGTCGGCCCGTCATATCCGCTTGCCATACTTGTCGAGCCACATCGGCATCCGAAGGGAGCTCACAATCAACAGGTTTCTGGCGCCCGCGCTGATCTTTTTCGGCGTCGCGGCCGTGACCGCTGCCATTGCCGTCCCGGTCTGGTTGGTCCCCCAGCTCAAGGTGGTACCTCTTGATCTCGACATCACCACCGTGGCGGTGTCGCAGCCGGCCGGAATCACCGATGACGACGAGCTGCCGGCAAAGGTCTTCGACCGCTGTTCGGTGTCCGGTCCACGCGCCGAGGTGTTCGACGCCCACCTCACCCAGCAGCGCCGCACCGTGGTCATCGAACCGTCCGACAGCGATCAGGTGACCGTGCAGTCCGGTCAGACCGTGCGGATCGACCGCATCCGCGACGGCGACGAGATCGTCGAGCCGAATGTTGCCGCCGTCGACAGCGCGCGCACGTGTTCCGACGGCGTGCTCACCGGCAACATCGACGTCGTCTCGATCGATCGGGAGACCAGCAAGCCGAACGGCGACATCCACCGCCTGCACACTGTGCAGGCGCCGGCCGGCGTGCGAACCATCGAGGACGAGAGCAACTTCGTGGAGGCACCGCGAGAGGGCTTCCAGTACAAGTTCGGCTTCGACGTCGAGAAGTCGGAGTACCCGTACTACGACGTCAACACCCGCCAGGACGTCCCCGCCAAGTTCGTCGGGGAGACCAAGATCAACGGACTCACCGCGTACGAGTTCGTGAGCGAGGTGCCCGAGATCGATCAGGTGCAGCTCGAGACCCCCAGCGGCGAACCCGCGCCAGGGACGTCACTCGAGATGCCTGCGAGCTGGTGGGGCATCGAAGGTGTGCCTGCCAACGAGAAGATCGTGATGGACCGCTTTGCGACCGCCACGCGGCATGTGTGGGTGGAACCGAAGACGGGAACCGTCTTGCGTGGACTCGAGGAGCAGCACCAGTACTTCAAGTCGCCAGGTTGGGAAGATCCGGGTCTTGCCCAGCCCATCCGCGACTTCCGGATGGACGTGTTCAAGGCGACGATGGCCTGGGATTCGGCAACCGAAGACCGGCAGTCGGACAAAGCCTCCGGCTATGTCGATCAGCTCCGGTGGGGTGGTGTCATCATCCCGGCGATCGTGGGAACGATCGGTGGCATCTCGTTGATCGCGGGCATCGTCCTGCTGATCCGCCGTCGTTCTGACAGGCCCACGGGTGGTCAGGACATCGCCGGCTGAGCAAGGGTCCAAACACGAATCAGGGCGACGCGCATTGTGCGCGTCGCCTGATGTGTCATGTGCCGATGATCAGACCGCGATCACCGGCGCGGTGATCACGCGCTGGCGTTCTCCCGCCGCGGCAACTTCCAGCCCGGACGCACGAAGTGGCACGTGTACCCGTTCGGAATGCGCTGCAGGTAGTCCTGATGCTCGGGCTCGGCCTCCCAGAACGGTCCCGCAGGAACCACTTCGGTGACGACCTTGCCTGGCCACAGGCCTGACGCGTCGACATCGGCGATGGTGTCGAGAGCGACGCGCTTCTGCTCGTCGTCGGTGTAGAAGATCGCCGATCGGTAGCTCATCCCGATGTCGTTGCCCTGCCGGTTCTTGGTCGACGGGTCGTGGATCTGGAAGAAGAACTCGAGAAGATCCCGGTAGCTCGTCTGTTCGGGGTCGAACTCGATCTCGAGGGCCTCGGCGTGGGTGCCGTGGTTGCGGTACGTCGCGTTGGGGACGTCGCCGCCGGTGTAGCCGACGCGAGTGGAGATGACGCCCGGCTGTCTACGAACCAGTTCTTGGACGCCCCAGAAACATCCGCCCGCCAGTATCGCCTTTTCGGTCATCGTGTGGCCTCCTTGCTGTTGAACAGATGCAGGTACTCGCCGTAGCCGGCGCTTTCCATCTCGGCGACCGGGATGAAGCGGAGTGCGGCCGAGTTGATGCAGTAACGCAGACCACCTTCGTCGATCGGTCCGTCATTGAAGACGTGTCCCAGGTGGCTGTCGCCATGGGTGGACCGGACTTCGGTGCGCACCATGCCGTGGGTGCTGTCTGTCTTCTCGACCACGTTCGCCGGTTCGATCGGTGTGGTGAAGCTGGGCCATCCGCATCCGCTGTCGAACTTCTTCGTCGACGTGAACAGGGGCTCACCGGACACGATGTCGACGTACAGGCCGGCCTCGTGGTTGTCCCAGAATTCGTTCCGGAAGGCCGGCTCGGTGGCTGACTTCTGGGTGACGGCGAACTGCGCCGGGTTCAACCGGGCGACGGCGTCGGGGTCTTTGCGATATTCATGCGACACGTTGTCCTCCTCGGGGGATTCGTCTCCGCTGGCTGCGGGACGGAGGTGTCACTCGGGTATGACAACAACAAGTGTGTCCCGGGTGTTCCTCCGACGCCAGTGGCGCATCAGCGGTCCTCGGTTGTTACCTAGGCTACCGATTGCGTACCCCTGGCGAGCCGATGCGGCACGACCGGTGTGGACTGAGGGCATCGCGGTGACGGTGGGTCGCAGATGAGCGAGTACAGCGAAGGAGGAACGGTGCGCGCCTGGGTGGTCTGGTCGGTGGGACTGCTGGCGTACGTCGTCGCCGTTCTGGACCGGACAACGCTGGGTGTTTCCGGCCTCGACGCCGCGGACAGGTTCTCTGCGAGCCCCAGCGTGCTCTCAACCTTTGTGGTGTTGCAGGTGATCGTCTACGCGAGCATGCAGATCCCGGCTGGTCTGCTACTCGATCGATACGGCAGCCGGGCGTTGATCGTGACGGGTGCGCTGATCATGGCCGTCGGCCAGATGACCTTGGCCCTCACCGAGGCCCTTCCTGCCGCCATCATCGCCCGCGCATTGGTCGGGGCGGGCGACGCCTTCACCTTCATCTCGGTTCTGCGGCTGGTGCCACGGTGGTTCACGCCCAAGCGGGTACCGCTGGTGACCCAGTTGACCGGCATCCTCGGCCAACTCGGCCAGGTGCTGTCGGCGGTCCCGTTCCTTGCACTGCTGAACGGGCCGGGCTGGACTGCTGCGTACTTCTCGGCTGTCGCGCTCGGCCTTCTCACCGCCGTGCTGGCCCTGGCTTTTGTGCGCGACGCGCCCCCCGGCACCGACGCCACCACCGAGTCGGTATCGGTGAGGGAGACACTGCGCAGCATCAAGACGGTGTGGTCGCGCCCGGGAACCAGGCTCGGGTTTTTCAGCCATATGGGCACCCAGTTCTCCATCACCGTCTTCGCGTTGATGTGGGGTATCCCGTATCTGACAACGGGACAGAACCTGTCGGCGGGTGCAGCGGGCGCACTGCTGAGCGCTTCGGTGGTGTCGATCATCGGTGCCGGCATCATCATCGGCTTGCTCACCGGTCGATTCCCGGCCCGACGCTCCTGGCTTGTCCTGGGAATAATGGGTAGCAATGTGGCCATCTGGACTGTGGTGCTGGCATTGCCGGCACCGGCACCCACGTGGCTCTTGGTGATCCTCGTGGTGGTCATCTCGGTGGGCGGGCCGGGCTCGGTGGTCGGTTTCGACTTCGCGCGTACCTTCAATCCCAGCAAGAGCCTCGGGACCGCACAGGGCATGGTCAACATGGGTGGCTTCCTGGTGTCGCTGATCGTGATGCAGGTGATGGGCATCATCATCGGGGCGATGGGCGGTTACTCGTTCGACTCGTTCCGGGTGGCCTGGACGGTGCAATACGCCGTCTGGCTGATCGCCACCGTCGGTATCTTGAGCACTCGCCGCAAGGCCGTTCGCGAGATGGGACGCGAAAGACGTGCGCAGCTCGAGGAGAATTAGTCGGCCAGGGCGCAAGGATCGGCGCCGCCCATCTACGTTGGGGTCACGACACCCACCGGACATGCTCACTTGTGAGTCAACGAGAAGGGCCGATGATGACCCGAAACAACCGCCCAGGCGGCCTGCACAGCGTGCCTACCAACGCAGACTGGCAGGGCGTTGAGGCCGTCATCGATGCGCTGCCGATCGGTGCGGTCGTTCTGTCACAAAATGGGCTCCTGCATCTCGCCAATGACGTGGCAAGCAACTTGTTCGAGCTCGATGAACGCCAGGTCGACGATATGTCCTTTCCGGACGGGTTCGGGATATCGTTTCACGACACCCAGGGGGATGTCGTTGAGTCGCAGACTATTTCACACGGTCGAGCCGATCCTCACGAGAAAATAAAAACTGCAACAGTCTCTTTCGACAGTCTCGACGGTCGGAAGGTGTGGCTCGAAGTGTCCCGAGCGGAGCTACGGCTGGACGATCCCCAGTGCTCGGTGTTGTTGTCTTTTCGCGATATCACGGAACTCCATCTCTCGCGGAAACGTTTGTTCGCCGGCGACGTGAACGATCAGCTGACCGGACTTCCCAGGTTGCCCGCCGTCCTTGAGCACCTCGCCTCGCTGCTCGAGTCCGCGCCCGACGATGTCGGCCGCAGCAACGTTGTGATGGTCATCAATTTCGACAAGCTGAGAGAACTCAACGCCTCTTTGGGCCACCTACGTGGCGACGAGGCCCTCGCCGAGACTGCTCAACGCCTACGTGACTGCCTTCCCCAGCCTCATCTGCTGGGCAGGGTCGTCGGTGCAGAGTTCATCGCAGTTCTCCAAGGAGTGGATCAGGACTTCGTCGACGACGTCTCCGATTCCATCCACCTGGCGTTGACCGAACCGGTGGTCGTCGAAGAGGCTGCTGTCCGGTTGCGGGCCAGTGTGGGAATCACCCACATATCACCAGACGACGAACGCAGCCCAGAGGAGATCGTCAGCTCCGCCGACACTGCAATGTACGTCGCCCGCAACAAGGGCGGCGGCCACACCGTCGACTTCGGCTCCCTGCAAATCCGAGATGTCCTAGAAGACTGATACTTCAAGCGTGGAGCTTGGCGTGCGGAGGGTTGTCTTCAGAGACCGGCTGTTCGATAAGTCGGTGGAAAGCGGAACCCCATCGCTGCGACCAGGGCGGTGACGCAGACAATCCCGACGTACGGCACTTGTGCCAAGTCTCCAGCAGCCAGAACAAAGGAGACGATGAAGAGCAGCAGCCCGACGACCGTACCGACGTAGGCACTGAACACAACTCGGAACCATCTGTCCCGTGACGCCCGCGGCCCTTTGCCGCCGGAGGCTTTGAGGAAGAGCGCGCCAGTGCCCACGATGATCAGGGCCGCGATCGCCCCAGCCGGCACCGCCATGATCGCCCCGACGATGGCGCCCGCAATCGTCGTCGAAGTGACTGCGCCGACATAGCCACCGGCCAGGGTTGCCAAAAAGAGGGAAGAGAGCCACACCGTGCGAAGCCAGCTGGTGGACAGTTGCTTCCCCTCGGTGAGGCCTAGGGCGGGATAGGTCTCCAAAGCCACATCGGGGGTGTGTCGGGCGCGCCACGCCCTTCTGGTCGACCATGCGGCCCCGAGGACCGTGCACACCCATACGGTCAGCAGAAACCAGTCCCACGGGGACCCATCAGACGCTGCAGTCCCGATGAATGCCGGACCACCCAAAGCGACCATGACGACGAGGAACATCGTGGTCAGCGATCGATCGCTGGTCACATTCCCGTGGATCCCCATTCTGTGATCGTCGCACATGTAATGCGTGCGCTTGAGTGACAAGATCGCGAGATGCACACGTATCGCTCGACCTTTGCGCCATGGCTCTTCCTCATCGTCGCAGGGATTGCCGGGCTACTGGGCAGCGGCGACCTTTCCGCCCGCGACACAGGCAACCGAGTATTTGTCTGGCTCATTGCGGCAGCTGTGGTCACCGCCATCCAAAACGTCAGGCCGTTGTCTCGCGAGCAGTCAGATGATCAGCCGAGCAGCGATATGCGTTCATAGTCGAAGTCGACGATCTCAGCGAAGCGCATCAGCCGGAATCGGCTCGCTCAACCCGTACACGCGTGCCGCGGTTCCTGCGTAGATCGCCCGCCTGTCGGACTCGGAACAGTGAGCTGTCAGATGTTGATACGCGTTGCACAACCGTGCGCAATGACTACTTGTCTTCATCGTCCCAGTTCCGTGGGGCGACATAACCGGTCTGGCCGGCTTCCGTGCCGAGCGCAAGGATCGGGCCATCCATGTCCTCTTGCCACACAAGCGATTCCATTCCGATGTGAAGAGGGTGGTCCTGCACGGTGTATGCGCTCACACCGGTCTCGCTCGGGTAGTGCGCGTGTTCGCGCCATGACGGTGCCGAGAGCAGGAGGTCGCCCGGCTCCCAGTCGATTCGCTGGCCGTCGACGACGGAATATCCTGTGCCCCTGAAGTGGTAGTTGATGGCGACCGAACTGTGTCTGTGTCCCCGACCCTCGGCACGAGGCGTATGCCTGGGGGGATTTGGGACAGCGTGACGAAGAAGCTGCTCGTCGCTCCTTGCTTCCGTTGCGTGGATGGGTTGTACAGAGCCATGATTGTCCGCTCACCGTCCCCGGGTCGCTGCGACATGAGTTCGGACATCGCCTGGTGAGGCCAGTGCAGCGGGCGATCAGGAACCGGCTCGATATCAACGAGGAACTCGTAGCCTCTCAGCCTGGCGCCCTCGGGTGATACGACGTGATCCGGGGCAACAACGCTGCTGGTCGTGGCCGGTTCCTCCATATCTATGGGCCCATCAACAGGTTTGGTGGGACGCCACTCGTCGGCAACCGGCTCAACGTAGAGCGTGCCGAGCTGAGCGAGCAGAGGAGAGTTCGAGTACGCCAACCGAACCCATGTGTCTTCACCAGAGTTGAAGAATTGGTACGGCTTCATCGACGGAATGGTGCAGACGTCATTCACGGCCATGTCGAAAATGACCTGGTCGGCGTTGACCCGTCCACCACCGCGGATGCAAATGTGGACCTGAGTGCAATTGCGCCGTAGGCGCTGCGTGGACTCACCGGGGAGCAGGACTTCCACGGTGACGTCGATGCCCGGTGCAAACCCGCGGCCGGTCGACTCCGGGTGGATCAGCAAGGTGGCCCGGCGACCGTCGGATGGCCGTGGGCTTGCCGCCAGCCGAGAGACTATCGACTCTATGTCTCTGCGCGACACCTTGATCGGTGCCCAGGGAGCAGGAATGGCCTCGCCCGTTGTACTGACATCGGACAGATGAACGCCCGAGTCCAAGATAGTGTCGCGGTTGTTAGATGCTGTAACCGTCATTGGCCGGCCTCCGTGGTGGTGAACGTCACTTTTGTTGTCTCCCTGGACGTTAGGCGCATGCCAGACATATCGCTAAGACGTATTGGTGCATCGACACATAAGTCGGGCGTTATCTCGTAAGCAGGCGGCCATACGCTTAATTTGATTGCTGCATGCGGATATTCGTATTGGGAACGTTGCCCACGGTGCCGATAGCGTGACCTGCACCACATGCGCGAGCGAACAGGCTCAGCCGTTGGTTCCAAACGCCCAGCAGTCGACATCGAGGTACAACCATGCAGCCAACCATTCCGGTGCACCCGCAGAAGATCACCGCCCAGACAGCAGCCCGCTCCGGCGGCGCGGCCCCGGAGAGGAAGAAGTCGTTGGTCGGCGTATCCCTGGGGAACGCGCTGGAGGGCTACGACTGGGCGGTCTATGCAGTTTTTGCCCCGTTCTTCGCCACTCAAGTGTTTAATCCATCCCACGCGACATCTGCATTGCTCTCTACCTTCGTGGTGTTCGGCGCGGGTTTTCTGGTGCGCCCTTTCGGGGGCATGTTGTTCGGATGGTGGGCAGACAAGTTCGGCCGGAGGTCATCGCTGTTGGGAGCGATCGGGTTCGCAACGATCGGCATGCTCTTGATTGCCTCGGTGCCGACCTACGATGTCGCGGGAATCGGTGCGGGGGCAGTCCTGCTGTTGGCCCGACTGCTTCAAGGGCTCGCGCACACCGGAGAAGTGGCGTCTGCTTACACGTATGTCGCTGAGGTCGCACCGGCCCGGCGCCGCGGGCTTTGGTCGTCGGCCATCTACGTTTCCTTCACTGGGGCAATCATTGCTGCCACGCTGATCGCTGCCCTGCTCAACTCCACTCTCCCCGCCGACGCGATGACATCGTGGGGTTGGCGGGTCCCCTTCATCATCGGGTTCGCGTTCGGAATCGTCACACTGGTAATGCGTCGCCGCATGCCGGAATCGCACGCGTACGAGGAGATGGTCGAAGATTCGGTTGCCGGCGACAAGAGAGTATTCGCGAGTCTCTGGAGATACCGTTCGTCCGGACTTCGTGTGTTTCTGATCATGGCTTCGTTGTCGGCGCTCTACTACGCTTGGGGGGTTTCAAGCACCACGTGGGCAATAAAGGCCCTGGGCATCGATGCGACGCAGGCGCTGTGGGCCGGTGTTGCGGCGCTGACGGTGAGCATGGTTGCGTTCCCCTTTGCCGGCGCGCTGTCCGACCGAATCGGCAGGCGAGGCAACTTCTTCCTTTTCGGTATCGGCGTCGGCGTGCTGGCGTACCCGATGGACCTTCTGGCCCAACAGGGTGCTGTCGGGTTCGCGACGGCGATGACGGTCATGCTCTTGCTGTTCACGCTGGTGGGTTCGATCTTGCCCGCGCTCCTGTCCGAGCTGTTTCCCACCGAAGTGCGCGCGACAGGTATCGCGATTCCCTACGCATTGTCCGCTGTTGTCTTCGCCGGCACGACACCGTATCTGCAGCAATGGCTTGCCGAGCGCGGACATCCCGAGGTGTTCCCGGTCTACCTGTCGATTGCTGCAGTCGTCGGGGCCATCGTCATGTACTTCACCCCCGAAACCAAGGGCACATCGATCATGGTGACTGAAGGACCCCGTTCATGAAGGACGTACTGCGGGAACTGAGGGATGTATACGAGGGCATCCGAAGAATGCGATGTCCGGAATTGATCAGAAGATGTTCGACGTCATCAATATTGGTGCCGCACAGACTGGTTCACCAACTGTTGTCGAATACGCGCTATGTCGACCTGAGCATCCAGTCCCGCTGCTGCGACCACTTGGTCGCGGCGGGTGTAGGTGAACAGGTGCCCACCACCGCGGGTCGTCGTTCGCTCGACGGCTGCACCGCTCACGTCGTCGTCACCGACGATCTGCAGCCGCGAGCCGAACTGGTCAGACCAGACGTAAGGCACAACCGAGGCGACCGAGACGGCCTCTCCGGCAACGATGTTGTTCGCGACCACCACCGCTTGCTCGCGGGCGCTGGTCCAGGTCTCGAGCCGCATATATCGGCCATAGCGAGGGTTGAGCCAGCCTGCGACATCGCCGACGGCATACATTCTCTTGTGCCCGACTATCCGCATGGCGTGGTCACAGACCACACCTCGAGACGAGGGGAACTCGGTGCCGATCAGTTCCGGGTATCGCGGACGGGCACCCACTCCGGCCACAACCAGGTCGGTGGTGATCTCCCGATCATTTGACAGGCGAAGCCGGACGGAGTCGTCGACCGGGAGTACTTCCGCGACCGTCGTTTGGACCCACACGTCGACGCCGTGCCGCCGGTGGAGATCAGCAACCAGTTGCGCAGGGCCGGCAGGGAGCGCCCTCGAGGCAAGGTGGGTCGAGCCCTCGATCACCGTGACGCTCAATCCGAGCGCATGTGCTGTGGAGGCTACTTCGAGTCCGATGAAGCCCCCACCGATGACAGCTACGGTATGGGAACGGCTCAACGCCTGCTTGAGTCGGTTCGCCTCGTCGATCGTGCGGAGATAGTGGGGGTGCGCTTGATCGAGCGTGTCGAGCTTCCGAGGATCAGAACCGGTGGCCAAGACGATATGGGTGGCGGTGAGCACCCGGCCATCTGAAAGTCGCGCCGTGCCGGTTCGCAAATCGATGCTCGTCACGTCGACATCGAGCATGAGGTCGACGTCTGAGTCGGGTCCCAGTAGTCGCGTGGGGCCGGCGCCGGTTCTGAGCGCTTCCTTCGACAGCGGCGGTTTGTCGTACGGATCGTGGTTTTCGCGGTCCAGCAACAGAATTCGGCCGCTGAACTCGCGGGCTCTGAGCGCCTGTGCGACTCTGACCCCCGCTACGGACGCGCCGACAATGAGAACGTCGGTGTCATGTTCGGTGCCCGATGGGCCAGAGCGATGCTGTTCAGTGTTCATGGATACGCAGCGCTCCGGCCGGACAGTCGGCGACGGCTTCGCGGACCTCGTCCAGGTCCGCGTCGGTCGGGCGGCCGGGTAGAACGGCAGCAATGTTGTTGTTGTCGAGTTCGAACACCTCGGGAGCTGCGACGAGGCAGTTTCCGTACCCGTTGCAGGCTGCTGTGTCGATGTCTATTCGGACAGTCATGATGTCTCCTTCGTGAAACGGATCGGGAGATGGGTGGGGCCGTAGTGGGTGCCGGCTTCCAGAGAACTGAATGTGGGTTCGCCGTCGAGCACGAATGCAGGATGAGTGCAGAGCTGCTCGAGGACGATGCGAAGCTCGAGGCGAGCGAGTGATGCACCGACGCATTGGTGAATGCCCCACCCGAAGGCCAGATGGCCACGCGCCGATCGGTTTATGTCGAATGCGTCAGGATTCTCGAAATGCCGCGGGTCTCGATTGGCGGCCGCATTGAGTAGGAGGACCCACTCTCCGCGTGGGATCGTTGTGCCCGCGATCTCGGCGTCGCGGGTTGTGCGACGAGCGAACGCTTGCGCAGGAGTGCGCAAGCGCAACATCTCCTCGACGTAGCCGGGTGCGAGCGAGGCGTCCCCGCGCAGTCGTATCTGGTCGCCTTGGTGTGTCGCCAGGAGATACAACAGTGAACCGACCGAGTTCATGGTTGTCTCATGGCCGGCGACTGCCAGAGACAGCAGGATCGAAACGATTTCGTCCTCACGAATCGCACGGTCGTCAATCTGCGCTCGCAGCAGCCAGCTGAGGTAGTCGTCGGGCTGGGTCTGCTGATGTCGACTGATCTCATTCGTCAGCACTTCGGTGAGCGCCTCGCGCCCACGTAGCTGGCCTTCGGCTGTCCCGTCGGCCCACAACGCCACAGTGAGTTCCCTGAAAGATGCAACGGTCGAGGCCGAGAATCCGACGATCTCGGTCAGGACGGTGAGCGGCAATGGCAGAGCCAACTCGGTCACAGCATCGCCACCACCCCGCTCGACGAACTCGGTGATGAGCTCGCTGATCGTCTGCTGTAGAAAGGGTTCCAGCTCCCGCACGCGGCGGGGGGGAGACTGCTTGCACCAGTAGGTCACGGTACGGGCCGTGAGCAGGGGGGTCGAAGTCGATGGGAATGGTGCCCATCGCCTCCACGTAGGGAATGCGGTGCCCGTGTGCCGAGGAAAATGTTTGATGGTCGCGTAGAGCGTTTTTGACGTCGGCATGGTGACTGACGGTCCAGAAGCCGCCATGTGCAGCCGAATGGACAACGGATTCTCGTTCGACCAGGTCAGCGTAGGCAGTCCACAGACTGTGTTCATCCCAGTCTCGACGTAGGTGGTCGAAATCGGTTGTGCTGTCAGCGATTGTCCGCTCATGGCGTGCGACCGGGCACGCATTCCGCGGGGATGCGTCAGTCATTGATCCTCGTTTCCAGTGGGTTGTTCAAGGCTCGGGGGTCATCGGTCTCGAAGCAGACGGCGAAGGATCTTGCCGGAAGGCGATTTGGGTATCTCGTCGAGGAATACGACCTCACGCACTTTCTTGTACGGAGACACTCGCGATGCGACGTAATCGATGAGGCGAGGCTCGTCCACGGTGGAGCCGGGCCGTCGAACGACATAAGCGCGAGGAGCCTCGTCGCCACCCTCGCCGAAGGGCACGCCGACGACAGCTGCGTCGGCAACATCGGGATGGTCTAGCAGAAGGCCTTCCAGCTCGGCCGGGGCCACCTGGTAGCCCTTGTACTTGATGAGTTCTTTGAGCCGGTCCACAACCGTGACGGCCCCCGCGGCGTCGACGGTCGCGAGATCGCCGGTGTGAAGGAAACCGTCAGCATCGATGGCGCCGGCGGTCGCTTCAGCATTGCCGAGGTACCCAGCCATGACATTCGGTCCAGCACAGCAGAGTTCTCCTGCGGCGCTGGTGCCGCTGTGGGGCATGGAGACCGGCTCGCCGTTCACCGGATCGACGATCTTGCAGGTCATGTTGGGAACGGTGAAACCGACCGAACTCGGCTCTACCGATGGTCCGGACAGGGGCGCAACATGGCTGACCGGACTCATCTCGCTCATCCCGTACGCCTGGCGCACCTGACACGAGAGTCGCTCGGCGACAGTTTGTGCCAGCCCCGCATCCAAGGGCGCGGCTCCGGAGACGAGAAGTCTCAGCGCAGAGAGGTCGTAGCGTTCCACTGCGGCCGATTTCACCAACGCCACGACCACCGGTGGAGCGACGAAAAGGTGCGTTGCACGTTCTCTTTCCATCGTGGAGAGCAGATCTTCGACCTCGAACCGGGGGACGATGACAATTTTGGCGCGCCGCCTGAGCGCGAGGTGTAGAACCACCGTCATGCCGTAGATGTGTGAAAACGGCAACAAGGCGACCACCGAGGAGTGCTCGTCAACCCCTAGAAGTCCATCGAGCTGGCAGACGTTCGCCACCAGATTCCGGTGGGTGAGCATGACGCCTTTTGCCTCGCCGGTGGTGCCGGATGAGTAGGGGAGAACAGCCAATTGTGTTGTCGGGACGACGATCGGACGCACTGGCTCTACGGCAGGCGTCGCCGACTTGGGTGATGCGACCACATCTGGCAGCAGCCGGACGTCCGACCCCAACATGCCCATCTCGGTGGCTGCAGCGCGCGCCACGGGTTCGCACGATTTCGCCACAACGAAAAGTGTTGCGCGCGAGTCCCGCAACTGTTTGACGACCTCGCCCACGGTCGCCAGGACGTTGATCGTGGTGACTGCTGCTCCGATGCTGATCGCCGCCAGAAATGCTGCGACCCAGTCCGCCGAGTTCGGGCCCATCAACGCGACTACATCGCCGGTCTTGATGGCCGGCGACAATCGAGCGGCGGTTCGCCGGATCGTGGACTGCAGTTCGCCATAGGTGAGGGCTGGGCCGGATCGGTCGACGACTGCTATCCGGCCACGGTCTTCGTCTGTCAGATCGCCGAGGAGGAAACCGGGCAACGAGAGGTCGGGTATGACGACATCGGCGTGCGGGCTAGCAAAGATGGCCGGGCGCTGATTGTTCTCAGGAATTGTCTCGACTTCTGTCATGGTCATCTTTCACGTGGGAGCGTGCAGGAGGTGACTGCGTTCTCGGGTGTCCTGCGTCACGGTAGGTTCCTGCGTCGGAATAACGCCAAGATGACTATTGCGATCACGCGATCAGCTTTTCCTTATACGGAGCTGCCCGCCGGGCATAAGTCGTAAGTGATGCGCCTATCGATAAACCTGATGTTGTCTTATCCCGGCGACGCTCTAACGTGATCAGTGTCACTTATCCAGTGCCGCATAGATTCCGAATGACCTGGAAGGTCGCCATGAAGCATCAGCATACCGACACCTCCGAACTGCACTTCGGCTACTTCTTTCCGTCTGGCAAGACGAACTTCCTGTACTCGGACGAGGCGGCGCGCACTCGGCCGGACATGAACAAGAAGAACCTTCTGGCGTTGGCTCAGGCCGCGGAGGGCGTCGGGTTCGACTCATTGTTCATCGCCGACAACTGGTCTGGTCATCAGCGAGCAGCCGAAGCCGGTGGACACCAGGCGCCCGCCTATCACGCACCGCTACTGGCCATGGCATTGTTCGCTGCCACCGAGCACATCGGCGTGGTCTCGACATTCCACACCACGCATCACAAGCCGGCGCATGTCGCCCGCATGGGAGCAACCCTCGACGCGTTCAGTGAAGGCCGATGGGGCTGGAACGTGGTCACCGGTTTCAGCGCCGCAGAGGCGGCCTTGTTCGGTGAGGACTTCGTCGAACACGACGAGCGCTACCGGATGGCCGGCGAGTTCGTAGAAGTGGTGACCTCTCTGTGGAGCGAGAAGGAGTCGATCGATTTCCAGGGCGCATATTACAAAGCAGCCGGACGAATCAAGCTGCCCCGGCCGGCGCAACAACCACGCCCACTTCTGGTGAGTGCGGGTGCCTCCCCTGCTGGTACGGCGTTCGCTTCGCAGTACTGCGATCAGTTGGTTGCCATGGGCAACACTCCCGAGCTGGTCGCGCAGATCGGGGAGCGGCTGACCGGTCTGAGTTCACAAACTCAACGGTCGGTCGGATTGTGCCCGTTCTCGATGGCGCTGATCCGCGATGGCAACGGCGAAGCCGAGGAAGTGTTCGACGGACTGCTCAAGAGTCTCAACGTGGAGGCTACGGCGGAGATCGCAGCCGATGTCCTGGGCTCCATCGAATCGTCGCGGGCGATGTACGAGAAGATGGGGCCCGAAGAGGCCACCAAGGCATTCGGTGGTGCGGGTTCGATGCTCAAGTTCATCGGAACACCGGAAAGTGTTGCTGAGCAACTCATCTCACTCAAGTCCACCACAGGGGCAACAAACCTCTTGATCAACTTTCCGCTGTGGAGTCCCGACGAGCTGAAATCGTTCAGCCCGGTACTCGACATCCTGCGGGAAGCGGGGATCTGGTCACCGCCGGAACAGCGGAACCACTCCTGGTGACTCATCAATCGGGTTCATGCTCGACGGGGTCATTCCCGAGCGTGAATCGAATCGCGTCCAGGGTGGCTTGTTGCAGTGGAGAGAAGTGCTTGTCGCGGCGATGGACCAAGACGATCCGCTCTTCCAGATCGAAGTCCGGAACCTGTAGTGCGCGTAGTAGGTGATCGCCCGCACCTATCGTGTAAGGCGGCGCGATCAAGGCCCAGTCGTTCTCGATCGCAGCACTTTTCATTGCCTCGGCGTGACCGAGTCGAATGACGAAGTGCGGCTCGTCGTAACCGTCGGCGCGCAGCTGAGCAACCAGGTTGCGCTGGTAGACAACGTCCTTTGGTGCGCCGACCAGGGGCAACCTCAACGCCTCGTCTACCGTCAAAGTTGTGCCCGGCGGGACGAGTTGCTCCGTCGCGAACACGGAAAGACTGTAAGCCGCAAGTATTTCCGATTGCATCGACTCCGACAACTCGCGCTCATCCCAGTTGAGGACTGCGAAGTCGAACTCGCCCGTCTCCACTCCGTGCACCACCTCTTCGGGCCGCGAGATCGACACGGTGATCTCCGCGTGCGGTCGTTGCTTGCCGAGTCTGGCGACTATCGGAGGGAGAAGGTAGGTGCCGACGGCCATGCTCGACGCGACAAGCACGCGCCCGGTTTCCCCCGATGCGAGATCGCCGACATCCCTGCGCACCTGCGCTGCACTGGCCAGTACCTCTTTGGCCCACAGGTTGGTTCTCTCACCGGCCTCGGTCAGCACCAGCCGGTTGCCTCGCCGGACGAATAGCTTGGCACCAACCCAGGATTCGAGGGAGCGCAGCTGGGCGGAAACCGCAGGTTGCGCAATCATCAGGATCTCCGCGGCGCGGGTGACGCTCCGTTCGTCGACGACCAGACGGAAGATCTCGAGCCGTCTCATCGATAGTTGGCTGTCCACGTACCTCACCTCATAAGCAATTGAGTATGGCCGCATGCGGATCTTGCTAATTGATTTATACCGCTGCCTGGATCACTGTAAGTCAAGTCACACAAATCGCCAATCCCGCCCTAGCCGGCGGTCAACGTACAAGAGGTGCGCAATGCCAACACCCACCGACGCCGCGGACCGCAGCACAGTGGGCTCTATCTCGATCCTCACCGACGACGAGGTCACCGCAGCTGTCGACCAACACGCAGCGGTCGTCTCAATTCGCGAGGTTCTGCTGTCGGCGCACCGCGGAACAGCCCATGGGATCGCCAAGACGATGTCTCAGTGGGACGGGTCGAGCACGGCCCACTCACTCGGCGCAGTCGACATGCAGCAGCACGTCGTCGCCTTCAAGAACTGGGTCAACACCCCGCGAGGTGCATCCGCACTTTTGTCTCTGTTCGATTCCACCGAGGGTCGGCCGCTCGCGGTGATGAGCGCCGGGGCGCTGGGCATGCTGCGCACAGCAGGAACTGCTGCAGCAGCGACTGACATCCTGGCCGCCCCCGATGCTGCTGTCATGGCGGTCCTGGGAACCGGTCGCCAAGCACTCCAGCAGGTGCGCGCGATACTCGGCGTCCGACGGCTTGAATTGGTCCGCGTGTGGAGCCCCTCAGTACGAAGCCGGGAGGCGTTCGCACGGAGGGTCACTGACGTCCTCGGCATTGCGGTCGAGGTAGCTGACAACGCCGAACATGCGGCGCGTGGCGCGTCGATCGTCACCACCGTGACCCGATCAAACGAACCCTTTGTGGACGGTGCGTGGCTTGAAGACGGAGCTCACCTCAATGCGATCGGGGCGATCCTGCCCACCGCTGCTGAACTCCTCCCGACTGTGCTCCCGCTGAGTGGTTTCACCGTTGTTGACGACCTGGAGAACGCGCGTCGTACATCACGCGAACTGCGAGAGTACTTCGGCGATGACCTCACAGGCGTCATGACGTTGGGCGAAGCCATCGATAGTGGCGTCACACGTCCCCCAGATACTCGGCTGACCGTCTTCAAGGGCGTCGGCTCCGGGCTCACCGACTTGGCGATCGCGTGCCTTGTCTGGCGGACGGTCGAGAACTCTCGTGCAGAGGCCCTCTCATGAAGTACCGCGCCAACCCTGCGCGCTTGTCCGGGTCCATTGCGCCACTGATCACCCCGTTCACCGACGAGGGAGCACTCGACAGCCCCAGCTTGCAGAGGCTTGTGGACTGGCAGATCAACGCAGGCAGCCACGGACTCTCCATCGGTGGCTCCACCAGCGAGCCGAGCTCGCAGACGGTGGATGAACGGATTCGCGCGATCGAGGTGGTGGCTGAAGCGATCGACGATCGGGTGCCGTTCATCGCCGGCACCGGATCGGCGAAGCTTGATGAGACGTTGGCACTGACAGCTGCAGCACACCGTGCCGGCGCTGACGCGGCGCTCGTGATCACACCGTATTACGCCCGCCCGACGCAGCAGGCGCTCTACGAGTGGTATTCGCGAATCGCAAGCGAGTTCCCCGACCTACCGATCATCTTGTACAACGTTCCATCTCGCACTGCCGTGGAGCTGTCACCACTCACAGTCGCTCGTCTGCACCGGGACGTCGCCAACGTCGTCGGCATCAAGGAAACCACCAAAGACTTCGAACACTTCTCACGGGTGATCGACGCGGCAGACGACGGCCTACTCGTCTGGTCGGGAATCGAATTGCTCTGTCTGCCTTTGTTGGCACTTGGGGGCATCGGCTACATCAGCGCCACCGCGAACATAGCGCCGAGGGCGTCCGCGCGCATGTACGAATGTTGGATGGCCGGCGACCATGACGAGGCGCGGCGTATCCACTACGCACTGCATCCGTTGGTGGACTTGCTCTTCGTCGAGACCAACCCGACCACAGCGAAGTGGGTTCTCGAGACCGAGGGCAGGATCAGTTCGGCACATGTCCGGCCACCTCTCGTCGAGACAACAACTGAGGGTGTCAGCAGAATCAGCCAATTGCTCACCGAAGCAGACGCTCTCATGACGCTGGAAAGGGAAATCAGATGAGACTGGGCACCATTGCCCGCGACGGTGGCCTCTTCACTGTCGCGAGTACTGACGGGATCGCGGCACACGACGTCTCCCGGCTGGCAGGGTCCGACGGACTGGCGGGCCTGTTCAGCTCGCTCGACCCGGCAGAGATCGCCGACCTCGACATCGGAAGGTATCCCGCGGTCAACCTGACTGGCGCACAATGGCTTCCGCCGATTCCTCGGCCGCACCGGATCCTTTGTGTCGGACTGAACTACGCCACACACGCCGCTGAGGTGCTTTCCGGGATCACCGAGCATCCCACACTGTTCACCCGGTTCCCGTCGACCTTTGTCGGCCACAACCAGCCGTTGATCCGCCCGCGCGTGTCCGACACGCTCGATTGGGAAGGTGAGATCGCGGTGATCATCGGGACCGGTGGGCGACACATCCGCGCTGACAGGGCAATCGATCATGTCGCCGGGTATGCCCCGATGGGCGAGAACAGCGTTCGAGAATGGCAACTGCACACGAAGCAGGCCACCGCGGGCAAGAACTTCGATGCAACGGGGTCGTGGGGACCTTGGATAGTCACGCGAGACGAGGTGCCAGATCCGGCTGCTCTGGAAGTCATCACCGAACTCAATGGTGAGCGGATGCAGCATGGCCGACTGTCCGACCTCATCTTCGACGTGGGTGCCATCATCGAATACGTAAGCGCTTTCACCGAATTGGTGCCAGGCGATGTGATCGCGACCGGCACTCCCTCGGGTATCGGCCACAGGCACGAACCACCTCGGTATCTCGCCGCGGGCGACAAACTCTCTATCCGCATTCCGGGACTGGTCGAACTGAACAACGAGGTCTCCGACGAAGACAAGGTGCTGCAATGACAATCGACATCCGGCACGAGGGAGACCTCGGCGCATCCCTGCGCGATGTCATGGCGGACGTATGTACCCCGGTTGCCATCGTTACGTCATGCGTGGAAACCACCCCATTCGGCTCCACGGTGAGCGCCTTCTGTTCTCTGTCGATGAATCCTCCGATGGTGATGGTGGCGCTCAACCGCGAATCCGACACACTTCGAGCCCTAAAGGCTTCAGGGCGGTTCGGCGTCAACATCCTCGGAATCGGAATTGCCGACCTGGCACTGCGATTCGCGAGAAAGGGCCCGGACAAGTTCGACGATGTCAGGTGGTCGCCGTCCCACGCAGTACCGCGCATCGCCACCAGTGCTGGATGGATAGCGTGCGAGGTCGCCGGCCTCGCCGAGGGCGGAGACCACCTGATCGTCTCAGGCAACGTCGTCGACGCAGACCTGCAAAGCTCTGAACCCCTTACCTATCACCAAAGGCGGTTCGGTACGCATGTGCCATTCCCGGCAGGGTAGTGAGGACCGGCTGTGGGACGCGAAAACGTGCGCAGCTCAGAGAACTGAGCTACCCGGGTAGAGCTACCACGGCGGAGAGCGAACGGCCTCGACATGCTTCAGCGTTCGGTGAGACCGAACAACAGCCCGCGGCGACGTGCCCACTCGACGTGAGCGTGGCCGGCGGGGGTTCTCGGTTCGCCGACGCCGTCCAGGCAATCGAGTTGGTCGCGGGTGTCCAGAGTGGCGCCCAGTTCGCTGAGGATCGCGTTGATGCCGAGGTTGATCCGGGCGAGCATGACGTAGTCGCTGGGGATCTGCATCTTGCGGACCGCCGAGCCCAGCGGTCCGTCGTCGAACATGGACTGCAACAGGCCAGTGCTGTCCGATGGGACGAAGGTGTGTGGTTGCTCGGTGTTCACACTCGAAGCCATCATCGACCACCACTGGTAGGCGTCGTCAACACCGAGGTCGGTGTCGGGAGGAATGAATCCGTGGTCGATCATGAGGCGGTACAGCTCGTGGCGATCGCCGTCGCACGTGGCTCGGAACATGGTGACGATGCCGCGACGAACGTGCTCCGGAAATTGTTTGACGCACCCGAAGTCGACGAATCCAACCGTTCCGTCCTCGCCGAACCGGTAGTTACCTGGGTGCGGGTCGGCGTTGAAGAGGTTGCTGTGGCGATATGCCCCGAAGCCGAAATACCCTATGGCAGTTGCCCACTGATTCCGGAGTCTGGCATCGGCATTGCGTGCTTGGGTCCAATCGAGTCCGTCGAGGAACGTCATGGTGATCACCTGATCGCCGGAGTGGGTGTCGATGACGTCCGGTAGCCGGATGAAGGGGTGTCCTCGGAACAGGTCGGCGAATCTGCGGATGCTGCGTGCCTCGTGCCGGTAGTCGAGTTCCTCGGTGATCCGTTCGGCGACCTCGGCTGCCGCGGACCGATGATCGGTGCGCATCGCGCGGGGGGTCAACGACATCCCGAGTTTGAGGAAGGTTGCCAAAAGTTCGGTATTTGCCAGGTCGTCCTGGATCGCGCGGGCGACGCCCGGGTATTGGACTTTCACGGCAACGTCTCGGCCGTCGGCCAACCGTGCCCGGTGTACCTGCCCGATTGATGCCGCAGCGATCGGCTCCTGCGAGAACTCGTCGAAGAGTTGGTCGACCGGGCGGCCGAGATCGGCTTCGATGACTCCACGGGTTGTCGCGAAATCCATTGGTGGTGCGTTCGACTGAAGACGCTGCAGTGCCACCTGATAGGTGGCGAGAGGGCCTTCGACTTCAGGGTTCACGTCGTAGGTCGACATGAGCTGGCCGGCCTTCATCAGCACGCCTTTGGAGTGGCCGAGCATGTCGGCATAGCGCCTAGCGGTGCGATCATGGAAACGATCGACGGCCTCGGTGTCGCCGGCGCGGGCGCGCAGGCCTGCCACCACTCGTCCCCCGGCCGCGCGGGCTGCGAAGCCGACGACGGGAACTGTGCGACGGACACGGCCGGCCTGTACGGACCCGAAACGATCATTGCTGTCAGGTGCCGGTATCTCGTCTTTCATCGGTCTCCTCCGTCGGTGAACATCATCGGAACCCGGGTGGGACCACGCAGGATTCCTGACGGGTGCCACGTGACCGGGCCGACGAGCTGCGGTTGCCGAGACTTCAATTGTCGCAGAGCGATACTCAGTTCCAGACGGGCCAACGCTGCACCGAGACATCGATGCCGGCCGTGGCCGAGCGCGAGATGGGGCCGGTGTTCGGGCCGGTCCAGACGGAACCGGTTGGGTTCCTCGAATACTTCTTGATCCCGGTTGGCGGCCGCGATGGCGACGATCACGCGCGCGCCCGCTTCGATGGTGTGCCCGTGGATCCGGTGCGGCTCGGTCGCCGCACGAACAACCACCTGGGCCGTACCGTCCAGGCGCAGTAGTTCATCGACAACGGTGTCGGCACCGACGTCGTCGAGTGTGTCGATCAATCGCTCACCGGGTTCCCCCATGCACAAACGAGTCATGCTTGTGCCCAAAAGTTTTGCCGTCGTCTCGTGCCCCGCCACGGCGAGGAGGATCGCATTGGCCACGACTTCGTCCAGTGCGAGGCCGGGATCGGTGGCCAGCAGGCTGAGTAGATCGTTCTCGGGTCGGCGTCGACGTTCGGCGCAGACGGCCAGGAATTCAGCGAACACCGCGGCCAATCCAGACAGGCGCGGCATATCGCGGTTCGGGAGAATGGTCCCCTCCAGGCCTAGGATCAACTCGCTCGTCTCGTCCAGCATCAGTTGCGCGACATGAGGATCCAGGGCAAGCCACTCGGCGATGACGGCGATGGGCAACGGTTCGGCGATCGTCGACATCAGGTCGAATTGTTCCCCGGCCGCGACGTTCCCGGTGACCTCATCGGAGATCGCTTCGATTCCGTCTCTCATCGATGCGATGTAGTTGGGTGTGAAGACATCGCGCAGTGATCCTCGAAGTCGGCTGTGGTCTGGCGGGTCGAGTGTGAGCATCGTCTGCGCCAGCGGCGCGTCCTCGAAGCCTGCGTCACGCAGTGCCTTCCGACTCACTTCGGCCGCCGCAGGATCGCTGCTCCATCCCGTGCCGTGCAAGACCTCGCGGGCCGCTTGGTAGCTGCTGACCAGCCACGACTGCGTTGGTTCGTCGTAGTGGATGGGGCGTCGGCCGTCATCCCAGGGGCGGGCAATTTGTGGGGACGTGCCGTCTGGCCACCGCCATGCCGACGCTGCCGCCTTGGAGTCGGTCATCAGTCCATGGGCCCTCCAGGTTTCCTAAGTGATCACTTAGCTGGCTACTTGGATACACTAAGTGCGCACTTAGCGGCTGTCAACGATTCAGGCGGCCGTTCGGATACAGATGAAGCCATGTCAGACGAGATGAGATCGATGACCACAGCAACACGGGATCGCTTGATCGACGAGGCGATGCGCTTGTTCGGAGAGCAGGGCTACCGGGCGACGAGCGTGGCCCAGATCGAGGCAGCTGCAGGACTCACACCGGGTTCGGGCGGGCTCTACCACCATTTTCGATCGAAAGAACTGCTGCTGGAAGCGGGTATCGACAGGCAGCTCGACCGGCTCCGAGCCCTGAGGGACATCCGGCAGATCTTCGAGGGGCTCACCGATCTGCGGTCCGAACTGACCGTGATGGGGCGATACACGCTGGAAGTCATCAACGAGGAGAGCCAGCTGTTGCGAATCGTCTCATCGGAGCTGCGAGATCGCCCGGCGAAGCTGGCCGACACTCTTGCTCACCTGGTCGACGATTCATATGCGGGTATGGCGAGCTGGATAGAGCGGCGCGTCCCCGCGATCGGGCGAGAACGGGCCGAAACCATCGCCACAGTCGCATTGAACGCTCTTTTTGCCCATCGGACGTTGCCCCACTTCCTGGGTTTGCATCCGTTGATGGTCGACGACGACCGGATCATCGGCGAATGGGTGGAAATGGTCGCCGGACGGATAGAACAGGGCGACCTGAACGCGTAGCGCAATAGGCGCGTCGACCCCGAAGTGGTCGCGCCGCCGAGACCCGGTGGTCCATGGCCTGCGGGTTTGCCGCGATGAAACCTGGCGTTCGTCCGCGGTGGGGACTGCGTTTGGACTCGCGTCGCCCGCGGTCGACAGCCTGATTCTCATGCCCCAGACCAATCCTGTGTTGAACCGCCGCGCGCTTCTGCGCGCTTCCGCCATCGGCGCCCTGCTCATTCCGGCTGGAAGCGCACTTGCCGCATGCGGTGGCTCCGGCTCGGCAACGTCACCGTCCTCGACTGGACTGTCTGTGGCCCGCCCACGGTTGACCCACGGAATCGCGAGCGGAGATCCGCGCGCGGATGGCGCGCTGATTTGGGCGCGTTCGGATGCGCCCGCGACGATGGTCGTCGAGACGTCGGCCACCGAGTCGTTCACGTCGACGCGACGATTCTCCGGTCCGAGGCTCACACCGGCGTCCGATGGAACCGGCCGATTGCGGCTCACCGGTCTCGAGCCGGGCCAGACAGTCCACTACCGGGTTGTTCTGCAGGATGACAACGGCATTGAGTCCGAGCCGCTCGCCGGTGTTTTCAACACCGTGCCCGTGCGGCCTCGAGCGTTGAACTTTGTCTGGTCGGGAGATGTTGTCGGGCAAGGCTGGGGGATCAACGAAAGTCTGGGCGGCATGAGCATCTTCGGTGCTATCGCCGATCGCCGTCCCGACTTCTTCCTGCATTCGGGCGATGCCATCTATGCGGATGGACCGGTGATGGAATCGCAGAAGCAGAACAACGGTGACGTGTACGTGAACCTGACCACAGACGCGAAATCGCATGTGGCACAAACGTTGAACGACTTCCGGGGAAACTACGCCTACAACTTGACCGACGCCCACTACCGTAGGTTTGCCGCCACCGTGCCGCAGGTCGTCCAGTGGGATGACCACGAGGTGGTGAACAACTGGTTCCCCGGGGAAAGCCTGGCCGGGCAAGAACGCAAGGGATACACCGAGACCGACGTCGACAAGCTCACCGGTTTCGCTGCGCAGGCCTGGCAGGAGTGGCAGCCCGTCCTGCCCAGTGAAGCCGTCGACGGACGTCTGTACCGAAAGATCGCGTATGGGCCAGAACTGGACGTCTTCGTCCTTGACATGCGCAGCTACAAGGATCCGAATCCGAACGCATGGAGCACCGACAGCCCGGAAGGGGTTCTCGGGGTCAAGCAGACGCGGTGGCTCATCGATGGACTGAAGGCGTCGACTGCGAGATGGAAGGTGGTGGCGAACGATCTTCCGCTCTCGATCGTGGTGCCCGACAAGGCAACAGATCCCGTGGTCGGGCCGAAGTCGATGGAAGGTGTGGCGCAGGGTGAGAACGGTCAGCCGCTGGGTCGCGAGATCGCCTTCTCCGCCATCCTCTCGCAAACCAAGAATGTCCCCAACATCGTCTATCTGACCGCCGATGTGCACTACACGGCCGCGATCTCCTACGACCCCGGCCGCGCCGGATTCACCGACTTCACCCCGTTCTGGGAGTTCGTGTCGGGTCCACTGAACGCCGGCGCGTTCCCGGAGAGCCCGCTTGATGGGACGTTCGGTGCCCGGTACGAGTTCGTGCATGCGCCGACGGAACCGAATGTCTCACCAGCTGAGGGCTTTCAGCACTTCGGCGAGGTGACCATCAACCCCGAAGATCGCACCTTCACGGTGAACTTACGTGACGCGAAGGGTGTCAGTCTCTACTCGAAGGTGCTGACGGCACGGTGACGCGGGGTGCGTTCCGGCAATGACAGCGCCGTGTCACAGTGTCAGAGGTACTTTGGTGGCGCGGGTTCTGTCTTGATGGTGTACGCGCCGAACCCGGTTCGCCCAGCTCCGAGCGTCTTCGGCTACTCGAATCGTGGGCGGCCGAGCACAACCAGGCCAAGTCATCGAAGACGTAGAACATTGTCGATCAATTGATTCGGGAGTTCACATGCAAATAGTCCGCAGTTCGGTTTCGACCACGAAGGGGCCCAGCGACTGGTTCACCGGCGATGTCTACATCGACGCCGTCGCCGCTGCGCCGGCACCATCGCGGGTGTCGGCCAACCTGGTGCATTTCATGCCCGGGGCGCGAACTCATTGGCACCGTCACCCCTTGAGTCAGACCGTGTTCGTCACCGAGGGAATCGGGTTGTGCCAGCGCCGAGGTGGGCCAATCGAGATCATCAGACCAGGCGACCGGGTCCTGTTCGAGGCCGATGAAGAGCACTGGCACGGTGCCGCACCGACCCGCCTGATGGTCCACCTCGCCATCAACGAGAGCAGCGAAGAGTACGACGCCGTCCAATGGCTCGCACCCGTCACAGACGAGGAATACAACCAGGAACCGGCCACCGCGGACCTGCCTGGCTCACGCTGACGAGTGTCTCGCAACGGGCCTGGTCAGTTGAAGGTGCAACCGGTGACGGGCTTGTTCGCAAATCGATCCATGAGGTAGTCGACGGCGCCACCCGTTCCGAGACCGTCGATGAGATCGGGCCCGAAGTGGTTGGGCAACACCAAGCCCGGGGTGATGGGCGGCAGCTGGTTGGTGCGGAACGTGACGTCGGCGCCCTTCTCACACCACTCGCCGGCGAGCTGCCGCGCCTGCTCGTACGGGATGGTGTCGTCGTTGATGCCGCTGGTCACGAACACCGGACTCGCCGGTGTCAGCGTGCCGATGCGTTGTTCCTCGAAGATGGGAGCAGCTTCGGGAATGGTGTCGAGGTTCTCGAGTAGAGACTTGCCGTCCCTGGTGAGCGAGCTGGTGCGCAGGAACGGTTGCTGGAAGATGACATCACCGATGCACTCTGTTCCCAGCCGATCCAACATCGCCTGTCCCGCAGGCGTTGTGCGCTCGGCGAGCGGCTTCTTGAGCGCGGGATGGCGTGCGACAAAGCCATTGATTGCGTAGCCGATGACACCGCCGATCAGATTGCCGTCGACCTTCGCCAGGACGTCGAGGAGATCCGCCGGGGGCGCGCCTGCCCAGGTGCCCTTGAGGTTGAGCTCGGGGGCGTCGGTCGGCTGCAGTTCGGCCGCGGCCGCCGATGCCCCACCACCTTGGGAGTAACCCCAGAAAGCTATCGGCGTGCGAGAGCCGGTACCGCTGAGTTTGTTTGCCGCTCGAGCAGCATCAATCATCGCGTGGGCTTCTTCGACGCGGTTGACGTAAGTGTGGATGCCCGGAGTGCCCAGCCCTACATAGTCGGTGACGAACACTCTCGCGCCCAGGGCATTCCAGCGTGCGGCCGACAATGCTTCCTGATTCGCGGAGAAGGAAAGAGGGTCGGTTTGTGCAATCAACCCGGTGGCGAATGCCCGCGACGGTGCGCACTGATCGCCTTGACCCATGGTGCCCGGGCCGATGATGACGGTCGGCCGCTCGCCCTCGCCTTGCCACGGCTGGGTCGAGTCGATGAAGGTGCCGCTGATCGGCGTCGGCTCACCGTTCTCCAGGCGCGAGGTGTAGAGGACACGGCTTGCAGAACCCGGCCACGGGCCGTTCACACCCGGGATCGACACCAGCAGGGGCATCGATTCGGTCCGGATCACCGAACCCGGAGTGGTCGAGTACTCGGCGGGCGTGCTGTAGAAGTCCGAGGTCGGCGCAGCCGACGCAGACGGAGCCGCGCCTACGGCGGCAGCCGTCACCACCGAGACACTCAGCGCCAGTACTGCGAAGCGAACTCGCCTGGTGGCCCCGCTGCGCATGGAAAGGGTGTGTAGCAACGTGATTCCTGACTATGAAAGGGATTCGCCGACCGCTGGTGATCGTGGACTCAGATGACCGTACCGACATCGGTGGTGACGAGATGATCGAGTGCCCGTTCGGCCACGGCCGCGATGGTCATCGACGGATTGCATGCCGCCGAGTTGCCGGGCATCAGCGCACCGTCGAGAACGTAGAGACCGCGTTGCCCGTGCACGCGACCCTCGAGGTCGCACACCGAGCCCATGCTGGCTCCACCGAGCGGATGCCAGGTGGATGGGAAGAACTCGTTGGTATCGGTGAGGATGCCGCCCGGTCCCGCGATCTTGCGCACCGTGGGGCCGATATGGCGGTTCTGGATCTCTGCGTCACTGTCGGTCGGCCACCGCAGGATTGCGTCGTCACGGTCGGAGTCGTAGTGGAAGCGGCCGCGTCCGGTGCTCACCCCGTAACCCACCATCATCGTGCTGCGGGCATCGAAGGACAGCGGCGGCACCGACGCCTGGATCACGGTGTGCGCGGCGTTCGGGTCGGACCAGTTCTTGCTGCCGTAGATGACGGGCCCACCTTGCGGCGCCCCGAACTCGGTCTCCAGATTGGTCCACACGTAGATGCGGTCGGCGTTGCTGCCCCAGTTGCCGCCGAGGTCGTCGGGCATGTCGGGTATCTGTCCCTTTGCCGCGGCGCGCATCAGCAACTTGGAGGTGTTCATACTGCCGGCGGCCATCACGAGTGCGTTGGTGGTCAAGATCTTGTTTTCGAGAATGTTTCCGGCCGAGTCGATCCGGTCGACATAGACCCGCCAACGGCCTTCAGGTGTCCGCTCGACATCGGTGACGTGGTGCTGCGTGTGCACGGCCACGCGCCCGGTCGCTTCGGCGGCAGCGATATAGGTGACGTCGACCGAGTGTTTCCCGCCGTTGTTCACCCCGAGTGCGCCGTCGCCGTTGGTGTACGAGGGTTTCATCTTTCCGCGCAACTCGTCGAGCGCAAAGTTCCAGTCGATCGGCATCGGGATCTTCGACACCGGTAGGCCCGCTTCGCGAACGCTCTGGGCGAACACCCGCGCGGCCCGGTAGTTCGGGGTGCCGATCAGTTCGTCGGGTGCTTCCGCGAGTCGGAGCATCCTGGCGACACGGGGGTAGTGGACCCGATTCATGGTCGCCCAGTCGAGTTCTTGGGGGAAGTGTGTGTTGAACACCGATTCGTCGGGTTGCAGGGTCATGCCTTGATAAACAAGGGAACCGCCGCCGACCCCGGCCGCACACAGCGCGGTCATGTTCTCGCCGGGGACCGCCTCGAGCAGTCCGACGTAGGGCTCGAACACGGCGGGCTTGCCGAACAGTTGAGGCGCCGACCGGTACCACAGAATGCGCTTGTCGGGCGTGGTGGCTCTGGGGAATGTCTCAGAGTTCGGGCCTGTCGCCCACCGCCTTCCGCGTTCGAGCACCGTCACCGGCACACCCGCTTCGGCCAGCCGCAGTGCGGCGACACCGCCACCGAATCCCGAGCCGATGACGATCGCCCGATGGTCTTCACGGACCACCGGGGTGCGCTTTCGCGGCGTGGGATTTGCGCGGGCGATGGCCGGACTCGCGATGGCGGCTCCGACCACGGCAGCGCCGGTCAGGAAGGAACGGCGGTCGAACACGGACATAGATCCCCCGAATCACGAGCTGGACAAACCCCGGATGCCCTGGCCGACGCAAGTGGCGACCGTTCTGCAGGCGTGGTCAAAACTAGACAGTCACGCGCCAATGTGTCAAGAATTACACTCGGGCCATCAAGTGGGATCCAACGCAGGACGAAGCCACATGGTGAGGAACTGGCGTAGATCATCGTCGGTGTGGACGGCGTCGCTGTCGAACAGCACCACCGACAATCCGAGGCGCAGGGCGATCTCGACGATGTTGTCGAGGTTTTCCGCGACGTGGGGATCTCGCGCCGCCAAGGGCGAGAGAAACTCGCGGGTAACCGGTTTCGCGCGCGACATCATGCCGGTGTCGAACACGGGGTTGCCCTGCTGTGCTTGCAGCAGCAGAGCGAGTAGGGGGTCATCGCGTACCGCGGATCGTCCGGCCACGATGAGTTCGACAACATAGGCGATCGAGGTGTCGATGGTGTCCACCCGGGCGTGGATGTCTCCCAGCACGTGGACGGTGAGATCGGCGATCGCCGAAGACACCAGTTCCTCACGGGACCCGAAGATGGAGTAAATCGTCTGGCGTGACACCCCCGCGGCATGCGCGACAGCGGCGATGTTGACGCCGTCGAAACCCTGCTCGGCGATGAGCGCACGAGTGGCTTCGAGGATCTTGTGCCGCGACCGCATATCCGACATTATCGCCCCACGCTGCACAAATCTGTCGGACCCGGCTCCCGGATTCGAAACAGGCTGAGGAGCAAACGGATACGCGGCTAGTCTGGGCGACAACACCGATGTCAGGGCTGCAAGGAGGCTTCAATCGTGTTCACCGAGCTGTTCCCCATCCTGTCCAGCCGAGATCTCGATCGCCTCGTGGCCTTCTACCAACAGGCATGCGATGCCCAACTCGTCTACCGGTTCCCGGAAGAAGGGCCCGCGGGTTACGCGAGTCTGCAGATCGGAAAGTCGTCTTTCGGAATCGGATCAGATCCCTCAGCGCCGGAGACGCCCAGTCGGGGAGCGCTGTGGCTGTATGCGGAGAGCTGTGAGGACGGGTTCGACGCCCTGGTGTCTGCCGGTGCCGCGATTGTCAGTCCACCCACCGATATGCCCTGGGGCGAGCGGGTCGCGGACGTGACCGACCCTGACGGCAACCTGATCCATGTGGGCCAGCGACCCGAACCAGCCGAAGACCCGGAACCCACTGAGCTGCAAGGTCATCCGACCTGATCAGCGGGCTCCGGGTGCACTCACACGACTGGTGACACCGGACCGCCGGTGAGCACGCGGTACGCGTAGGTGCTTGCGATGAGCGTGACCGGGATGGTCACCAGCAGGCCGACCAGGCACAGGATCGCGCCGAGGACGTTGAGTCCGAAACAGGCCAGCGCCAACAGGAGCAGTGATCCGATGTTGTTCGACGTCAGCTCGAAGCTCGACTTGATCGCGGTGAAGGCGTCTTGATTGCGATCGATCGCGAAAGTCAGTGCGTACCAGGTCAAATACAAGACGATGAGGCCGGGAATGATCAGCAGGATGAACCCGACGACGGTCGCCACGCCCACCAGGACCGCGATGATGAACACCGCGCTGAGATTGCGGAAGTTGAAGAGAGCGCCGATCGACGGCCGGTTACCGTCGAGCTCGGCAAGAGCGCCGTTGGTGAACGCGGCACGGAACAGCGTGCTGACGATGAACGACAGCACGGTCCCGAAGACACTGAGCGCGGCCCCACCACCGGACAGTTCATTCTGGAAATCGAAGCCGGAGAACGCGAACTGGACAAACCAGCTGGCCACCAGGGACAGCAGGCAGATCGCGATCCAGGCGCCGGCATTTGCCTTGTATCTGGACCATCCGTAACTCAGAGCTGAGCCGACCGATAGTTGAGGTGGTCCGAAGCCGGCAGGCCCGGGGTAGCCACCCTGAGCGGAGTACTGATCCATCGGAGGAGGTGGCGGCGGGAAGCCGCCTTGGGGCGAAAAGCCCTGGCCGGGCGGTGGATAGTTCTGGCCGCCGGGTGGGGGATACTGCCCGGCCGGCGGCTCTGGCTGACCCGAACCCTTCCCGAGGGGCACATGGGGTTCGTTCTCGCGTGGTGGGTACTCGGTCATGGCCTGCTCCTACGTCGGTGCGGCTGGTCGATTTTGCACACTGTTCTGACCAAAGCCCGTATGTAGGTGCGGTGTCAAGTAATACGCGTGGTGTTAGCCGAGCTGTGCCTCAATCGTTCCCGCAGCGACAGCGGCGACCAGTTCACCGTGGTCGCGTTCGGTCTGGTCGGCGTAGTTAACCGCGAACGCCGCGATGTCCTTGTCGATCGCCTTGCCTCCGCCGAAGTAGCCGGCCAGCAGGCGCGGGTCGACCGACCGCGAGTGAGCTCGCGCCAGCAGTCCGCCCGCCAGGCGCCCGTAGTCGTCGAGCAGACTGCCCTTGAGGGTGGTGGGGTCGATGTCGCCTTTGAGGTTTCGGAACTGTCGGACGATGAACGGGATCCCACCGATCGTCGTCCAGCCGAGCAGGATATCGGTCTCGGCCTGAACCATCCGTGCGCCGTTGACTATGCGCCGGCCCTCGTGCCTGGGAGTGTCGACTGCAACATAGGGGGCCAACGCCGATGGCTTTGCCTGTTTCACCTGCATCACAAGGTCTTCCGAGCGATTACCGTGCAGCAAGGCCACGTAATTCCGAAGGCCCACGCTGCCGGTGCCCACTATCCGGAAAGCCACATCGGACACCGCGAATCGGGCGATCAGGTTTCGTCGCGACTCACGCAGCGTGTCGACGTAGTCCGTCAGGCCGTCGATGACCGCATCGGCGGTCGCGGTGCCCACCCGGGTGAGGTTCGGCGGATCGGCGACGAACCGGTGCCGCTGGATTCCGGTGGCAGGGTCATCGACCTGTTGCGTCCACTTCGCCACCACCTTCTCGCTCGTGTTCTTCATCGCCTTGTCTGCGGCAGCCTCGAAGCTGTCCAGCAGGGAGTCGGCTTTGACCTGATCCAGAACCGAGACGTCAGGGATCACTGACCACGACCGCAGAAAAGGCGCGTCGGCGAGCTTCTTCATCGTTTTGCGATACGACTTCACGGCGTCCTCCGCGGCTTCGCGACAGCCGGATTCCGAGACCCCGCCCTGCCGGCCCGCGAGCACCAAACTCGCCGAAAGGCGCTTGAGGTCCCACTCCCATGGGCCCGGGATGGTCTCGTCGAAGTCGTTGATGTCCATCACGATCTTGCCGTCGGGGGTCCCGTACAACCCGAAATTGGCGGCGTGCGCATCGCCGCACAACTGTGCGGCCAGCCCGCTGTCGGGTGTACCGGCCAGGTCGGCCGCCATCAAACCGGCTGCGCCGCGGAAGAAGGAGAACGGGGACGCGGTCATCCGCCCGATGCGCAGCGGAATGAGTTCGGGCATCCGGCCTTCATTGCTGGCAGCGATGTATTCGAGCACGCCGGGTCGGTCCGCGGCTGCGGCGCGGTGAGCGTGTGCACCGGGTGCAAGGTCCTCGCGCAATCGACGTCCCTGCTCGAGGACATCATCTGCGCGCACGAACCGGCGCAGGTCGATCGTCTGTTTGGCCATGCCGGCGCCCTCCGTCGAATCAGTCAGCCACTCGCGGTGAGGTGAATCGGGCGAGGATGGCGTGCGCCGCACGGGATGCGAGGTCACGGTTGTAACTCTGGACCACGTCGAAGGTGCGATCGAGGTCGGGGACCGGTTCGTGCCGGTCTCGCGCGGACAGGAGTGCCGAGGCGTGCGGGCCGAGAACCACCACCGTCCACTCGTTGACGAGGTCATCATCCGGATCGAGCGGGGCGTGCTGAACGTTTCCGTCGAGCATCTGCGGCAGGCCGACGCCGTACACACCGGCGAAACCGGCTCTGTCCGCCAGGGAACGCCAACGCCGTGCCGTCGCCGACGTGAACTGCCGAGCCTCCTGAAAGGTGCCCAGCACCAGGGTTCCCGGGCCGGCGGCCGCAGCCTGCGTCTCCAGGGCCTTGCTCATCTCGATCAGCAGGCGTTTGTCGCCGGGGCGGGGAACGTGACTCGCACTGACGATGGCGTACGGGGTGGTCGCCGAATCATCATCTGCGGGGCCGGCCGCGGTGTCACGTGGCGGAAGTGCAGCCACCGGCTCGTCGGCGAAAAGCGCCGGGCTGTGCGCGGCCGGGAACAGGGCGCCCATGCCGTGGGTGGCTCCGACCGTCTGTGCCGCCACCCGCAGCGCCTCGCTGTCGACACCTAAGGCTATGACCAGAGCACCGGTCCGTTCGGCGTGGGCTGCCAGTGCGTGGGCCAGCCCGGCGATCTCGGGATCGCGGGTGCGGGCCAGCAACTCCGCAGGGGTGAAGATGACGTCGGGTTCGATCAGCCACAGCAGCGTCAACGCGCGATCATCGAGCCCCAATCGGTCCACGCAGATCAGACGACCGGCGGCACGGGCGGCGGCGACCTCGTCC
Source organism: Williamsia sp. D3 (assembly GCF_000506245.1). Taxonomy (NCBI): domain Bacteria; kingdom Bacillati; phylum Actinomycetota; class Actinomycetes; order Mycobacteriales; family Nocardiaceae; genus Williamsia; species Williamsia sp. D3. The sequence continues at coordinate 108,820 of NZ_AYTE01000020.1, forward strand.
AACACGGAGCGGGGCCGGCGGAAGGTCTCTCCGGGGTCCACGGAAAGAAGCAGGTGGTGCTCGGGCGGGGCCACGAACGTGAGGTGAGCGGGCGACTGCAGATCAACGGTCGCGAAGATGGGCACGGTGGTCTTGGCCGGGTCCGCGTTGAAAAATGAAAGCTTGCGACCGTCGACGACGTCGGTCTGCTGCATCATCCGCGCAGCGCGGCGCAGCGATTTCGGGGTGTTCAGGGCGGTGTCCCCGCGTCCACGGACCTGTAGTTCCACAGCGACCAGCGCATCGTCGGCGAGCCGGCGAATGGGTGCGTAATGCGGTACGAGTTCGAGTGCCTCGAAGATCTCGTCCGATTCAGAGGTCGAGGTCACCGGTTGCCACTGTCAAGCACTTGCGTTCGATCATCAACTAAGCCAACCACACGGTAGGCCCAGGTGTACCCGCACCCGTTACCGAACCGTTATGACAAGGTCGCAGTTCGGTCTCGGCGGCACGGTCGGGTTTGAGATCTGGGTCGGCAGGGCAAACTGCGGTCATGACTTTCACCGCGCCTGGCCTCTCTGATGACGCCACAAAGAAACTGGTCTCTGTCCTGCAGGAACGTCTCAGCGCGTTCAACGACCTTCATCTGACTCTGAAGCACATCCACTGGAACGTCGTCGGTGCCAACTTCATCGGCGTTCACGAAATGATCGATCCCCAGGTCGAACTCGCCCGCGGCTACGCCGACACGCTCGCCGAGCGCATCGCGACCCTGGGTGGCTCACCGAAGGGCACCGCCAAGGCGATCGAAGAGGATCGGTCCTGGAACGACTACTCGGTCGGCCGCGACACGGTGCAGGCCCACCTCGGCGCTCTCGACCTTGTCTATGTCGGCGTGATCACCTCGCAGCGTGAGGCCATTGCCGTTGCAGGCGAGATCGATCCGGTCACCGAAGACATCCTGATCGGCCAGACCGCGGAACTCGAGAAGTTCCAGTGGTTCGTCCGTGCGCACCTCGAGAATGCCTCGGGAGAGTTGGCCAATGCCGGCGCAAGCACTGAACAGGGCGCAGCCGACCAGAGTCGCTGACCCGCTCACCACACCAACGAAGTCATCTCGAGGTGCTCACCCTTTGCGGGTGAGCACCTCTTGGCTTTGGTGGGTGTCGAACTTTCGGTGTTTGAACTTTTCCAGGACTCAGCTGGACATCACGGGTAACGTCCTCGAACTAGAACATGTTCTAGTCGATAAGGGAGATGCAGATGCCGAGTGTCGAGGAAATCAAAAAGGTCGTCGAGTCCTACGTGGACCTGGTGGCGAACGGCAAGCCAGAGCAGGTCGCCGACCTGTACGCAGAGGGCGCGACGGTCGAAGACCCGATCGGCGCCGACGTACGCAGCACGCGCGAATCGATCGTGGAGTTCTATGGCGTGATCGCTGCGATGGACAAGACCACCGCTGAGCTGCATTGGTCCAAGATCGCCGGCGACACGGCAGTCTTCGAGTTCACCCTCATCACCGAAGCCGGCGGTTCCGCGTTCAAGATCACGCCCGTGGACATCATGGTCTTTGACGACAACTGCAAGATCACCAGCATGCGTGCGGTGTGGAGCCAGGAAGACCTCCAGCAGGTCTAGTCGGTGCCCTACCGCACACTGACGGTCGACGGATTCACGTGGAACCTCGTGGACGACGGACACGGTCCGGCCGTGCTGTTGCTCCACGGCTTCCCTGGGCTCGCTTTCAGCTGGCGTCACCAGGTTGAGCCCCTGGTGGCGGCCGGCTTCCGTGTCATCGCGCCGGACATGCCCGGCTACGGGGCCACCGATTCGCCCGGCGGCGTTGCCGAGTACACCTTCGCCGCAGTCGCCGATCGTGTGGTCGCGCTGCTCGACTCTCTTGAGGTTCAACAGGCAATCGTTGTGGGCCACGACTTCGGCGCCCCGACCGCATGGACCGTTGCCCTCGAGCATCGCGAGCGGGTGGCCGGGCTGGTGCTGCTCGCCATGCCTTACGCCCCGGACCGGCTGCCGATCAGGCCGTCTGACGCCTATTCGGCTCTGGCACAGCAACATTTTTTTCCATTTCGAGTACTTCATGCAGCCAGATCTCGCCGAGGCCGAACTGAACGCGGAACCGCGGAAGTTCCTCATGCGGCTCTTCCACGCCTTGTCGGGGAACTTTCGCTACCTCGACATCTGGCAGCATCCGAGCCACCGCGACGGCCGCCGACTGGGGTACCTCGACGTACTGCCCGCAGCACCGCAACTGCCGTGGTCGTGGCTGTCGGAAGGGGACCTCGACGAATACGAGACCGCTTTCCGCAGAACCGGATTCACCGGTGGTCTGAACTGGTACCGCGCCGCGGACCTCAACTGGGAGAGCGCCGTCGACGGTCGTGTCATTGACGTCCCGGCCTGTTTTCTCGCCGGTGGTGAGGACCCGGTGATCACGATGGCAGGCCGCAAAGCCATCGGCCGGATGCGCGAGACGATGCCCAGGCTTCAGACAGTCCGCACCTTCGACGGGGCCGGCCACTTCATCCAGATGGAGCGGCCCGATGAGGTGACCGCGGCATTGATCGGCTTCGCGAGGTCGGTGCAGGACGGTGTTCCGTCTGTGGGCTGCACCTGATGGAGTTCTCGAGGTTCTGCGTGCACCAATCCGCCCCATCGTCGGCGACGAACTTCCCATGTACACACTCGGAGAAGGCGGCGGACATGGCAAGCAGCGTGCGAACAGTCGGTGACGAGGCGCCTTTCTCAGGTGACTCGATGAGAAGTCGGAGCGATGCGGAGACAGGCGTCAGGAGTATCGAGTTGGTCGGCGACGACGGCACGGTGACCACGCTTCTCCAGCGCGCCGACGGCACCATCGAGATCCACACCGCGGCGATGTCGTCGGCCGGGCGCGCGGTTCGGGTGCCGCCGACGGGTTCCGCTGTCGCATACGCCACCAACCCCTGATACCCGACAGGGCGGATATGGTCGCGGTTGACTCACTCGGAGTCGAGGCTCCGCAGGAGTTTCATGAACGGCAACATCATGTCGTTCAACGTCTCCATGTCGAGATGTTCTGTGAGCAGGGCATCCAACTCTGCGTACGACGAGTAGCCCACGGCCAGTAGTCTTTTGCCTTCCTCGGTCACGAAGAGTGTTGCTGTGCGGCCTCTTCCGCCACTCGTCGTCCTCTCCACGGCGCCGATCGCCTCCAGCTTGTTCAACGTTGCCTGCATGCTCTGTGGGGTCACAGACGCCCGGCGTGCGAGCTCGCTGTAGGAGATCCCTGGCCTTCGTGACAGGTGGCCCAGAGCCGACAAATGGCGAATGGCAATACCTTCGGTCGCCAAGCGGGACTCCACTCGCGCGCGCATCCGGTTGCCCAGGGCAATCAGGACGAAGGCTGCACTCGAGGGCGCGATGCCATCCTCGGTGGCGGTCGGAGCCGCCTCGGCAGCGCGATCGTCCTCCGGCACGTTGACATTCCTCACTCGTCGATTCCGGCCAACAGTAGACCACCGTGGGGGGTGGGTGCGGCCGGGAATGAGGCGCCGATCAGACGGTTTGACATGCGAGCATCCTCAGTTACAGTCTGACTGAAACTGCCGCAACCAATGGGCGCCAAGCATGGACTGCCCCTGTGGCGGGCCGAGGCAAGGGGTGAGCGTGGACGTACTTCGTAACGTCGTGATCTGGATTCATCTGATCGGGTTCGCCGTGCCTTCGGTGGCTGGGCGGCGGAGGCGCTGGCACGCCGTTTCAGGACCACCGCCGCGATGGACTACGGCTTGCTGGTCTCCTTGATCAGTGGGGTTGTCCTGGCTGCACCCTGGCCTGCCGGTGTGGAGACCAATTGGCCGAAGGTAGGCCTCAAACTGGCCATCCTCATCGTCCTGGGTGGGGTTCTCGGTGCGGGGAACGCGAAGCAGCGACGCACGGGCCGTCCCGTCCCGCGCCCGCTCTTCTATGCCGTCGGGGTGTTGTCCCTCCTGGCCGCCGGGATCGGCGTCATCTGGCGGTGAGCCACGTGCCGACGGGCGGGGGCAGTGGCGAATTCACTCCTCGTCAAGCAGCTGAAGTCGCAGCGCTCCGAGGGCGGCGCGCACCCGCTCCACCTCCGCGCCATCGGCAATCGCCGCAAGCGCCGCGCGCCACGCGGCTGCGAGTAATCGTCCGAGCACCGGGGTTGTCGGAACCGCGCGCAGACTGAGCATCTCGGCGAGTCTGTCGTGCTCGGTGCCTGCGGGCGGATCTCCGAGGATGTGCAGAAAGTCTTGCCGCACGGCAAAGTCCAGTCCGACGAGCAGTGCCGACATCGCAGCGACTGCGCGGTCGGATTCCTCGACGGCCAGTGCTCCCTCCATGCGGTCGAGCAGGCGACGTTCCACGTCCTCCCGGACGAATGTGTACAGACCGAGTTTGCTGCCGAAGTGGTGGTAGAGGGCGCCGGTGGTCACCTGTGCTGCCGCTGACAGTTCCGCGACGCCGACCTCGTCAAAGGGGCGTGCCCCGAACATCTTGACCGCAGCCAGGACGAGCCTTCCTTTCGGAGAGGTCGATATCGGAATCCAGTCACGCATACGTACATAATGCCGTTACGCTCACCGTAATCACGTTACGACACACAACGCGGAGGAATTACCATGAAGCTCGAGTTCTTGTTCATCCCCACCTCGGATCTGCACGCGTCGGTTGCGCTTTATCGCGACACGCTCGGATTCACCGAGTTGTGGCGCGAAGGCGACGCGACGGCAGCCTTGTCCCTGCCGGGCAGCGAAGTGCAGGTCATGCTGGACGCCAACGATCCGACGGCCCCGGCGGGGCCCTTGTTCGTGGTCGAGAGCGTCGGAGACTTCCATGCGTCGCGTCCGAGCACGCTTGCGGTCATCGATGAGCCGGACGAGATTCCCGGCGGCTTCCTCGCGACCTATCGCGATCCGGGCGGCGCGACGATCTATGTGATGGATCAATCGACGGATCAAACCGGGGAGTGATCCTGCAGGTCGCTGGCTGTTCTCCCGGCAGTTCCGCTCATGTGTGATCTAAATCTCGCATCGAACCGAAGTTTGCGGTATCAAGAATCGATGGCCCGACGCAGAAACCGTCGGACAACCGGGGATTCTTCTTACGTCGATCGGGGAGGTGTGTTTGCGATGTCGCTGAAACCACAGCAGCAGCAAATGGTGGAGTTCGAGTCGCACTGGTACCAGTTCGGCGGTGGCCCGTCCGATCAGATCCGTGAGCGGTTCGGCATGCCCGTCCGTGACTTCTTCGCCGAATTGAACAACATCGTCGACGAAGAACCGCCGTCGTCGCTCAATCCGCACGATGTCGAACGGATGCGCGGAGTGATCCGACGTCGGCTCTGGCTCGCCAGCTGACCGAACCGGTTACTTCTTCTTGGTCCCCGGGAGGATTCCCGCGTCGATCACCGATTTGACGAATGGCTTTGTCGCCGTAAGCAATTGCTCGGTGTCGTCGTCTGTGCACCAGGCAGCGGCCGCTGCATCGTCGGTGAGTTCCTCGATGTGGTTGTAGAGGTCGGCGCCGGCTGCAGTGAGGATCTCGCCCGCCTCCGCCTGATCGATCAACCCGCGCGCCCGGAGATTGTCCGCGGCCGCACTCCAGTCGTCCTCGGACCAGCCGCGGGTCACCATCACCAGCTTCTTACCGAGCAGACGGCGCCGCACCGTGGGGTCGGGATGCTGTGCCTCGTGAAGCACCAGCGCTTCGAGCCGGTCGAGGCCCGCGGTGACCAAGGCGGCGATGTGGGCGTCACCCCGCCACTCGCGGACGATTGCGATGGAATGCCACAGCCGAACGTGCGGTTGCGTCGGGGGCTTCGAGTTGGCCCATGCCGCGGCGAGTGTGCGCCCGCCCATGGGCAGGTCTGCAGCCTTCTGGGCGTAGCGATCCGCCAGCTCATCGAGCACGGGATTCCCGACGTGGTCGCCGAGCGCCCGGCCCAACGTCTCGTCGAGCATTTGGTACCGGCGGTCGTTCACCACGTCCAGGCCCACGGCTTTGGCGGCATCCCACCCGGGACCGACCACCGCGGGGCTGAAGTTGAAGAAGGCCGCAGCGACAACCGAGGCGTCACATGGCCCCAGCGGAGCGCCCCGAGCGCCCACGTACCAGCCGTGGAAGTCCAGGCCGGTGTCGGCGCATGCGGCTTTGATGTCGGGGCTGAAGTAGGCGACAACGTGAAACGGTTCGAGGGTCTCGTACGCCGCCCGGGCAAGTGCCCGATCGGATTCTGAATACTTCAACGTCATGTTCTCCCCAACTGCCGATTGCGCTGTGCGCCCGATGAACCTCACCCTACGGTTCGAGAATCCGGCCGCGGGCCGTTGACACCGAACCCGGCTGCATCGTCTAGGTCAGACGTTTTCAGCGACGGCCCGTCGGTTTGAGCACCACCTCATGGGGATGGGCGTCGGCCGGCGTGTGGATGGCTGCCACCACCGCCGACGCCACCGTGTCGGGCAGCAAGAACTGGGTGGCGTCGTACTCGCCGCCCTCCATCGCCACCAACTCCTGCTGCATGTCGGTGTCGATGCGCCCGGGAAAGATCGACGTGACCCGCAACGATGGTTCCTCGGCCCGAACAACATCGGCCAGTGCGCGTAGGCCGAACTTGCTCGCGGCATAGACGCCCCACCCCGGATTGGCGTGTCGGCCGGCACCCGAGTTGATGAACACCACGTGCCCCCGCGCGGCACGGAGAGCGGGCAGCAGGAGGCGGGTCAGCTCGGCAGCGGCGATCAGGTTGACCTCGAGCACACGACGCCATTCGTCGGCCGGAGTGTCTTCGATCGAACCCCAGCTGATCACGCCGGCGTTGTGCACCAGGACGTCGAGTTCGCTGATCGCCTCGGTGGCGGCCGCGAGCTCGTCGGCATCGGTGAGTTCGACGGGCCAGGTGGTCGCCCCGTCGAGTTGCAATGCGATGTTGTCCAATTCGGTCGACGGTCGACCGCCGAGCAAGAGGTCGTGACTGGGCGCGAGCAGACGGGCGATGGAAGCGCCCAGACCACGGCTGGCCCCGGTGATCAACGCGGTTGGCATGATCGCCACCCTAGTCAGCACCCTGGGCTGCCAGAGGGTGTGGACAGCGAGATGGGCACGATCGCGCCCGTGGGGCCAGAATGTGACCGTGGGATACGTCGGCTTCACCAACACGCAACTGTCGGCGCGCGCGGCCTATCTGCTGCGTGGCAATGATCTGGGCACCATGACCAGTGCGGCGCCGCGTCTGTACCCGCACATGTGGAGCTGGGATGCGGCTTTCGTCACGGTCGGCCTCGCGCCGCTGAGTGTGGAACGAGCGGTGGTCGAGATGGACACCCTGCTCTCGGCGCAGTGGGGCAACGGCATGATCCCGCACATCGTCTTCGCGAACGGCCGCGACGGGTACTTCCCGGGTCCGGCGCGATGGGAGTGTTCACAGCTCGCGTTCAATGCACCGCGGGCGCCGCACACCTCGGGCATCACCCAGCCGCCCGTCCACGCCATTGCGGTGCAACGCATCCTCGACCACTCTCGCCGTCAGGGCCGCACCACACGCTCGGTCGCCGAGGAGTTCCTCGACCGCAGATGGGGCGACCTCGTCCGGTGGCACAGATGGCTTGCGCATGCCCGGGATCCGCAGGGCCGCGGTCGCATCACGCTGTACCACGGCTGGGAATCGGGGATGGACAACTCGCCCCGCTGGGATGCCGCCTACGAGAACGTGAAGCCGGGGGCCGATCTGCCGCCGTACACCCGTGCCGACCTTTCTCACGGCGCCGACGCCTCGATGCGCCCATCCGACGTCGAGTACGACCGCTATCTGTGGCTCGTCCACGAGATGAAGATGGCGAACTACGACGATGCGGTGCTGCCCGAGGTGATGAGCTTCGCCATCGAGGACGTCTTCGTCAGCGCGATCTTCGCGGTGGCGTGCGACGTGCTCGCGACGATCGGCGAGGACTATTCGAAACCTCGCTCGGATGTTCGTGACCTGCGGGCCTGGGCGGATCGATACCGTGCCGGCGTCGCGGCGGCGACCTCGGAACGCAACGGGGCCGCTCGCGACTTCGATCTGCGTGCGGGCCGCTGGATCAACACCGAGACCATCGCGATGTTTGCCCCGCTGTTGTGTGGTGGCCTGCCGCGCGATCGTGAGCGTGCACTGCTCAAGCTCTTCGAAGGTCCTCGCTTCTGCGGTCACCCCGACCTCAAGTACGCGGTGCCGCCGTCGACCTCACCGATCTCGGCGGACTTCAAATCGCGGGAGTATTGGCGCGGGCCCGTATGGCCGGTGATGACCTGGCTGTTCTCGTGGGCATTCGCCCGTCGCGGTTGGACGGAACGTTCGGCGCGGCTGCGTGAAGAAGGGCTGAGGCAGGCGCAAGACGGGTCGTTCGCCGAATATTATGAGCCGTTCACCGGAGAGCCGCTGGGTAGTATGCAGCAATCCTGGACCGCTGCAGCCGTTTTGGACTGGCTGGACTAGCCGACCTGGTTGGATCAGTACATGCAAAAGCCACCCGCCGGAGCCGAGTCGATCTCACTGACGTTGCCGACCGTGGATCTGCAGGCGTTCGCCTGGGGGCCGGCAGACGGCACACTGGCTCTGTGCCTACACGGGTTCCCTGACACCGCGTACACGTGGCGGCACCTCGGACCGCGGCTGGCCGAGCAGGGCTACCGGGTGATCGCTCCGTTCGGCAGGGGATACGCGCCCTCCGGGCTCGCCCGCGACGGCGATTACCACGTGGGCGCACTGATGTACGACGCCGTGGAGATCCACCGGTCCGTGGGCGCCGATGATCAGGCCGTGGTCGTCGGACACGACTGGGGTGCACTCACATCGAATGGGCTGGCGGCCTTCGAAGGCTCGCCGTTCCGCACCGTGGTGTCGATGGCGGTACCTCCGATCGGGGCCTTCACCCAGGTGCGTTCCGATCCCGCAGCGATGGCGAAATTGTATGCACGGCAGGCCTTTCTGAGCTGGTACACCATGTTCGTCCAGTTGCCGCGCCTGTCTGAGCGGACATTGGACAAGCTCATCCCGCTCCTCTGGCGGAGATGGTCACCGGGATTCGACGCCACCGAAGACCTGCGGTACGTCTTCGACTCGTTGCCCACCGCAGCGCATCGCACCGCGGTCTTGGCGTACTACCGGGCCACGCTGCGACCCACCCGGCCCGCCGAGCGATACCGATCGATGCAGAGGGCGATGACAGGCGAAGCCCGCACACCCACCCTCTACCTGCACGGTGCCGACGACGGATGTATGCAGGCCGGTTTCGCCGAACGGGCGGGTGCGGTGTTGCCTGCCGGCAGCGACGTCCGCGTTGTCGAGGCAGCCGGGCATTTCCTGCATCTCGAACAACCCGAGGTCGTCGGCGACTTGATCATCGAGTTCCTGGCGTGACGCGTTGACTGCAAAAACAGTCAGTTCGCCATTGTTCCGGCCGTGACCCGGATCTAAACTGCTCGGTGATGAGCACCTCAACCCGGAGGACGCGCGCAGAGAGTCGCGTGGACAAGTTCGGCGAACGGCAGCGAGAGCTTGCCCGGTCGGCGCTGGCCACTCTGGCGGAACGGGGCTATGCGAACACCAGTCTTCGCGACATCGCCAGCAACTCCGACTTCACCCACGGGGTGCTCCACTACTACTTCGCCGACAAGAACGAACTCATCATCTTCGGAGTCCGCGAGTACAAAGCCGAATGTGTCACCCGGTACGACGCGGCTATCGACGGCTCCGAAAACGTCGATGACCTCGCCAAACGATTCTCGGCCGCCATGGCGACGAGCCTGACGGACGAGGCTCCGATGCACCGTCTCTGGTACGACATGCGGGCCCAGAGCTACTTCGACGAGGTCTTCCGGCCCGCCGTCGGCGAGATCGAACAGGGTCTGGAAGCGATGATCTGGCGAATGGTCACACGCCATTCCGAGTTCACCGGTCGGCCCCCGGTGTTGAGTCCGCCGGTGGCCTACGCGATCTTCGACGGTCTGTTCCAGCAAGCACTCTTCCGGTGGTTCACCGGTGACGAGGGTTCCGCCGACGCGCTGGCCGCGCAGGTCGCCGCCATCGTCGCCGCGTTGACAGCCAAGCCCTGACCTCACCGGCAGATTCGCTCCACTCACGCGCGTTCGCGCCCGTTACAACGGGAGCAGACGTCGGTAAGCGGAGCGAATCCGGCAGGGAGCGGGTCAGACGCCGATCTGACCGCCCGACTTCCACACCGAGACCACCGACGGGCGAGGCTGCGAATCGCCGCCTTCGGGCCAGTTCGAGTAAGGCTTGTCGGCCGAGTACTCGTCCTCTTCGCCGGGGTGCTGGACGCACACGATGATCCGGTCTGTGTCGATGATCGGACCGCAGGTCTCGGCACCTCTCGGCACGGTGAGGAACTGCTTCGTCTCGCCGCGGTTGTCGCCCTCGAGTGCCACGGCGAACAGTCCGTCGTTGTTCTTCAGCGCGTTGCCATCGGTGGAGATCCACAGGTTCCCGTGCGGATCGAAGGCCACGTTGTCCGGGCACGAGATGGGGCTGACCTTGGTCTTGTCGAATCCGCCGTAGTAGGTGTCGGCGGCGGCCGGGTCACCACACACCAGCAACAGGTCCCAGGTGAACTCCGTACCGGCATGGTCGTCGGTGAACTCGATGACCTGTCCGTTCTTGTTCTCGTTCCGGGGATTGGCCTCGTCGACGCCGGCCTTGCCCGCCGTGCCGCGCTTGTCGTTGTTGGTCAGCGCGCAGTAGACCTTGCCGGTCTTGGGATGTGGCTCGATGTCTTCGGGACGGTCCATCTTGGTGGCACCGACCTTGTCGGCCGCCAGCCGGGTGAACACTGCCACCTCCTGGGCCGTCATGCCCTCGACCTTGGACTCGGCGCCGTCGTCGGTGACGGTGAGAAGCGGGAACCACTTGCCCGTTCCGGCAAACGATCCCGAGGAAGGGAGCTTGCCGCTGCCGTCGATCTGATCGGGCTGGTTGCCGGTCAGCTGGGCCACGTACAGGGTGCCGTTCGACAGGATGGTCATGTTGTGCTGCATGGCCGCCGCACCCACGCCTGGCTGAATCTTCCTGCTGGACACGAACTTGTAGATGTACTCGAAGCGCTCGTCGTCACCGGTGTAGGCGACCACGGTGCCGTCGTCGGTGACAAAGATGTTGGCGCCCTCGTGCTTGAGGCGACCCATCGAGGAATGCTTGACAGGAGTGGACTTGGGGTCGTGTGGATTGACCTCCACGACGTAGCCGAATCGGTTGGCCTCGTTGGGTTCTTTCGCCAGATCGAACCGGGTCTCGTACCTGCCCCACTGATGGAAGTCGTCTTCATCGTCGAAGCTGTACCGCTCGAGGCGGTCTTTCGCCGTGGAATCGGTGACGGTGGACGCGCCGGTGAAGTAACCGTTGAAGTTCTCTTCGCCGGAGATCATGGTTCCCCACGGCGTGAGACCACCGGAGCAGTTGCCGATGGTGCCGAGCACCGTGGTCCCCTGGGGATCGGCGTTGGTCTTCACGAACTCACTGCCGGCCGCCGGGCCGGTCAGGGTGAACGGACTCATCGCCGTGAGGCGTCGATTCCGTTCGCCGACAACGGGAGTCAACTTGCCCGACCCGTCTTCGCTCTTCACCTCGACAACGGTGATGCCGTGTGCAGCCATGGCGATCCGCGCTTGCTGCTCGGTCGGTTCCTTCGGCTTGTATCCCTTGAACATGAACTCTTCGCTGGTGTACTCCTGGTTGACCACCAGGTAGTAGTGCCCCGCCTGTCCCTCGATGGGGATCAGTCCGGCGAAGTCGTTGTTGAACCCGAACTGCTTTTCCTGCGCCTCAGGGGTCTGGTTGTCGAAATCGAACGCGGGTGCCCCGGGGACCACCGGGTCGCCCCACATGATCACCACGGCCTGCTCATACCCATCGGGGATGACCAGGGCGTCCTCGGTGTTCGGCGCGACGGGCACGAAGTTCATCCCGTTGCCGTCGCCGGTGCCGGTGACCTCCACCGCACTCGACGGTTGTGCCGTCGACTTGCTGTCATCACCGCATGCGGCGAGGGCCGAGGTGGCTCCCACCGCGACCACTGCAGCGGCCGAACCACGCAGTACCGAGCGACGTGAGACCGCGTTGCGGGCGATGTCCCGGAAGTACTCGTTGTCGCTGGTGTTGGGAGGTTCATGCCAGCATGCGTCGCCACATTTGTAGTGGCACGTCACGCGGGAGCGTTTCGAGGCGCCTGCGTGTTTATCAAAAATGGCAAGTGGAACTCTCACCGTGGTGACTCCCTGTGCTGACGAAAGTGATGGGCTGACGAGGTCGCGGGCTTCGACCAACTTGTCGAACGGTAGGCATCGCAGTGAAACCGGCGGGAACCTGAACATGAATCAGCGGTAAAGACTCGCGGTTACGCGATTAAGGTTGGTGTTTGTGAGGGCGGATGGTTACGACGCGGTGGTGGTCGGATCAGGACCCAACGGTTTGTCGGCAGCGGTCACACTCGCCAAAGCCGGTCACAAGGTCCTGGTGCTCGAATCTCATCCGACGATCGGTGGTGGAACCCGGACGAGCGAACTGACCGAACCCGGCTTCTGGCACGACATGTGCTCGGTGGTGCACCCGACCGGATTGGCCTCGCCGGCATTCAATTCGATGGATCTGGGCCGGTATGGGCTGGAATGGCTCGACCCCGAGGTACAGCTGTCGCAGGTGTTCGGTGACGGCACCGCTCTGCCGCTGTTCCGGGATCTCGCGCGTACCCAGGAGACGCTCGGCCGTGACGCTGCCGCGTGGGGCGCGACCCTCGGATTTGCGGCCAAACACTCGCAAGACCTGATCAGCGACTTCTTCGGCCCGTTCCGGATCCCGCGCCACCTGTTGGTGGCGGCCAGGTTCGGGCCGCAGGCGCTGCTGAGTGCAGACGCGTTCAACAAGATCATGTTCCGAGATCCACGCACCCGTACGTTGTTCGCGGCCATCGCAACTCACGTGGTCCGGCCCACCAGCGGGGTGGCCACGGCATCGTTCGGGTTGATACTCGGGATGCTTGCGCACGCGGGCGGGTGGCCGATCGCGCGAGGCGGGAGTCAGTCGATCGCCGATGCCCTCGCCGGCGCGCTCAAAGCTCACGGTGGCGAGATCCGAACCGATCATCCCGTGCGGAGTTTCGATGACATGCCCGACACCCGCCTGAAGTTCTTCGACATCGACCCGACCCAGTTCAGCAGGATCATGGGCGACCGTCTGCCGACCCGGTACCGTAGCCGCCTGGCCAAATACCGTTATGGCCCAGGGTCGTTCAAGATCGACTACGCATTGAGTGAACCGATCCCGTGGAACGACCCCTACACCGCGAAGTCGGCGACCTTTCACATCGCCTCGGACGACCAGCAGATCAGGCAGAACGAAGAGGACGTGAAGGCAGGACGCCATCCGGAGCGTCCCAATCTCATCGGCGGAACGCCGAGCGTGATCGACCCATCACGTGCTCCGGACGGCAAACACGTCGCCTGGGCGTATTGCCATGTGCCTCATGGCTCTGACGTCGACATGACCGAAGCGGTGGAAGCGCAGATCGAACGCTGCGCCCCAGGGTTCAAGGACGTGATCATCGCCAGGCACAGCATGACGGCCAAGCAGCTCTCGGTGTACAACCCGAACTACGTAGGCGGCGACATCAATTCGGGCGTGTCCGATTTGCGGCAATTGTTCACGCGGCCCGTGGCTGCGCGCGTGCCATACGCAACCCCCGTGGACGGTGTCTATCTGTGCGCGTCGTCGACCCCGCCCGGCGGCGGTGTCCACGGTATGTGTGGCATGCATGCCGCGCAGGCCGCGATCCGTCGGCACGGTTGATGCACACTGGAACTCATGAGCACACCAATTCAGATCGCAGTCCAGTTACAGCCACAGCACGCGGACGACTACAACAACATCCGTGACGCGGTTCGCCGCGCCGAAGACGCCGGTGTTGATGTCGCGTTCAACTGGGACCACTTCTACCCGCTCTACGGTGAGCCGGACGGCGCGCACTTCGAATGCTGGACGATGCTCGCGGCGTGGGCCGAGCAGACCTCACGCATTCAGCTCGGCGCGCTGGTCACCTGCAACAGCTACCGCAACCCGGATCTGCTGGCCGACATGTCCCGCACCGTCGACCACATCTCGGGTGGCCGGCTGATCCTCGGTATCGGCTCGGGCTGGTTCGAGCGCGACTACACCGAGTACGGGTACGACTTCGGGACCAAGGGAAGCCGTTTGGACGCCCTCGGCGAGGCACTGCCCCGGATCAAGAACCGGTTCGCGAAGCTCAACCCGGCGCCCGTTCGCGAGATCCCGATCCTGATCGGTGGCGGCGGCGAGAAGAAGACGCTCAAGTTCGTCGCCCAGCACGCTCATTATTGGCACTCGTTCGTCGACCTGGAGACCTACCGGCACAAGTCGCAGGTACTGGCCGATCACTGCGCAACAGTCGGTCGCGACCCCGGTGAGATCGCCCACTCGGCGGAGCTGTCGCAGGCAGGCGGTCTCGACGAAGCCGTGAAGCTCGCCGACAGTCTCGCCGACGAGGGCGTTTCCCTGTTCACGGTCGGTGTCAACGGCCCCGACTACGACATCTCGCTGGCCACCGAACTGTGCAAGTGGCGTGACCGCCGGAACGGATAGGTAGACGCGCACCTCCCCACATGCGCGATAATGGCTTCGATCGCACGCCGATCACAAGATCGCGACACGTGACGGATCCGAAGGCCGCAGGTGGGGAGGTGACTGCGCGATGACGTATTGGTCCTCGACGCAAGCCCGCCTGATGGCTGAGCCCGAGTTCATCTCGACCATCGGCAGGCTCATCCAATCGGTCGCGCCTCTCGGTGCCACCGGAGCGAAAGCCACATTCAGTTTTGCCGGTACCGCCACCCGCTACGCCCTGACGTACTTCGGGCCTGTGCCACCGACGCCCATTCCGATGCCGCTGCCTGCGCTCGAAGTGGCCAGAGACCTGAGGGTGGGGCGGTATCAATCCGGGGCGGATGCGTGCCTGCTGCTCGAGATCGTGCTGGGGCCCGGCGCCCCGGTTGTCCGGTTCGACCACGGTGAGCACGGGCCGATCGATCCGGCGCTCATCTTCGATGCCGATGCCTACCGCGACGATCTGCTGAGGTATCCGCGGGATGCCCCGCAGTGGTTGGTCGACTACGTCGGCGGCGTTCCCCTCGCACACCTGCTGTCGGGCTCCTACTTCCCGTTCCCATCCGCAGGGTCGGTGCCCGCCCGCGCCACCGATGCCGCTGCAGCGGTGACCATCACGCTGGACTTCATCCGCAACCACCGGATCGACCACGCGGGGCACAATCTGTACTCCCTGGCAGCGCAACGGATTCAGGCGGGCTGGCGGGTTTTCACCCAAACACCAGCCGACCCGGCGCGATCAGGCGGCCGCATGCGTCTGGTGTTTCTCGTAGCCGACGACGCGGTGGTCGAGATCCCCTCGCCTGCAATGACTCCTGAGTCCAACGAGATGGCGTTCACCCAGCGTGCGTTCGAACGGGCGCATGCCCGTTCGCAGGTGCCGTCGACTCCGGCTCCGGTGCAGCACGGCGGAGGAGTGGGCGTTGCGATTCGCGGCCAGGAGTCGACACAGGATGTTCCGGGCGCACGTGAGGCGCAGACGGCACGCGACAACATCTGGCGGGGCGTCGGACGGATGTATGAGCAGATACTCGCACCGCTACCCGACAACGAGGTGTTGTGGCCAGGCGGTACCAGGGGCTTTCGGGTGGTGGCGCGCGAACGGACCACCGTGGTGGCCACCGATGGTCTGTCGGCGCCGAGTCTTGTCGGTGCGCTGAACGGATCGATGGTCGGTGTGGGCGCGGAGTTCTTCGTCGAGTCCATCGACCCCGAGCTGCGTGCCGACGAAAGCGCGCGCGAACATTGGCTTTTCACGATCATCGCCGCGGTCGCGGCCCATGCCGCCTCTGGTGGGCAAGACTTCGTACGCACCATCACCGCTTCGGTCGACCCGGTGTATGTGGAGCTCGCCGGGGTACGAGCGCCCCGCGAGTGGGCGGTCGGCAGCACTGTGGGTGTACTGCTGAGCAACAAGGGCTGGGGCGCCCCGGGTGGTTTCGACACCCCACTCGGCCGCGTCGCCCTGGTCTCGGTGACGTTGTTGCGAGCGAGCGAGGCAGTCACCACCTCCGCGTGGCCGACGGCCGCAGGCGAGATCTTCCGTCAGCTCTCCGCCCGGCGGATCGGCCACTACTTCGATCCGCACCGCGAAGCGATCTACTGACCCGCCAACCGGGCCCTAATCTCCGCCGACCGGGCCGATAACCCCGTCGACCGGGCCGTTAAATCCGTTGACCGGGCCCTTATCCCCGCCCACCGGGCCCTTATACCCGCCGCCCGGGCCGTTAAACCCGTTGACCGGGCCGATATTCGATCCCACCGCTGAGCGTGACGACGCGATTCGCCAGTCATGCATCGGTGACGATCGACTACTTCATCGGATCGGTCGAACGGGCCGAAACAAGGGCACGTTCAATCGGGATAAAGGCACGTTCGGCGGATATAAGGGCACGTTCGGCGGATATAACGGCACGGTCGATCGAGATAAGGGCACGGTCGGCGGATGTTAGGGCACGGTCGGCGGAGCTAGCGGGTGGGAACCACCACGGCCCGACCCCGGACCTTGCCCGCGTGGAGTTGTTCATAGGCCGATGGCGCGTCGTCCATCGAGAACTCGGACACCGTCACGCTGATCGCACCGCGTCTGGCGAGTTCGATGACCTCCATCAGTTCGCTACGCGAGCCCCAGTTGACCACGCGCACAGACACATCGAACGGCAGGGTGAGGTACCCGGCTCCCACGGTGCCTGTGCCGACACCGATCAGGACGATCTCGCCGGCCACGGCCACCAACGATTGCGCCAGATCGGCGGTGCTCTGCGCACCGACGAAGTCGAAGACCGCATCGACGCCGCGACCACCGGTGAGCTCCCTGATGCGTTCTCCCGCATCGGAATCGGAGATGAAAGAGTGGTGCGCACCCAGTTCGAGGGCCTGATCGACCCGCGATCGATCGAGATCAACAGCGATGACAGTTGCCTGAGTCAGCGCACGGAGCAACTGAACACCCACGTGACCCAGACCGCCGACCCCGATCACCAGTGCGGTGGTGCCGGGGGACAGACGCGACAGCGAGGGCTTGATGGCGTGATACGGCGTGAGTCCGGCGTCGGTCAGTGAAACGCTCGCGACCGGGTCGAGATCACCCAACGGCACGAGATGCCTTGGACTGTCGACGATCATGTACTCGGCCATGGTGCCCGGTCGGTGGATTCCGGGTGCGCTGATCCCGTGAACGCAGTTGTTCTCACTGCCCTGCGCGCAGGAATGGCACATCCCGCAGCCCCACGGTCCGTACACCAGCACCGCTCGGCCGACCTCGATGCCGGTGGTGCCCGGGCCGAGTTCCTCGACGATGCCGGCGCCTCGTGCCCGAGGGTCAACGGCAGTGGTGCGAACACGTATTGGTCGGCAGGCGTCGACATGATGAACTCATCGGAGTGGCACGCACCCGATGCGGTCATCTTCAGCAGCACCTCGCCGGGCCCCGGCACCGGTTTGTCGACTGTGACGACCTCCGGACGCGCCCCGAACTCGCGGTACTGCAGCGCTTTCATGGTCGCGGACACGGTCAGTCGACGTCCTCGCCGATCCACTGCGAGAGCAGATGATGAATGTGGCGGATCTTCACCTCTTGGTACCGGGCCAATGGCAGGTACTTCGACTGTGCCGACTTCAGACCCTTGTGCACCTTGGGCATGTTGTAGGCATCCTGGTCGAACACCCGCGCAGAGCTACCCAGAACGGTCGCCTCGATCCACGACTGATCAGGCTCGAGCCATTGGGTTTTCGCCGGCTTGGGCCGCTCGCCTTTGAAGGGGCCGAGCAGGTAGACGTCCATGATCGACGTCTCGTGGTCGTCGCCGTTGGGCCGGAATCGGTAGACGATGCGCTGGTAGGCGCCCCACGGATGAAAGTTGGGGAACACGGTGTAGTAGATGCTGTCGAGCGACTCGGCATCGGACATGTTGTCTGCCTTGACATCTCCGATGATGTCGCGCAGGCCCTCGCGGGCCAGCATCCCGGACATCTCGCGGGCGGTCACGCCGTCGGGCAGTGTCACCATCGGGTCCTCGTCGATGCGGGCGTCGACCATCGAGTCGAACATCTCCTGCTCGGACGGGACGAACTTGATGTGCGGGCTGGGTACACCGTTCGCGGTGATGCCGCGGTTGAAGTTTCCCCAGCTGTCGTACTGACTGTTCGAGTCGCCGGTGCCCACCACTCGCTGCGGATGGGTGGTGATGACGTGGAATGCCTCGGAGAAGGCCTCCTGCGCGATCTTCCAGTTGGCCTGGATGACCTGGGCGACATGGGCCTGGATGTAGCGGTCCTCCAAAGGCCAGGCCTCGAAGTGCTTTCCGAGATCGCCGAGGAAGCTCGCGAGCGATTCAGACGCCGGGTCCATGTTGATGAAGACGAAACCACCCCAGGTGTCGACCTTGACCTGCGGCAGATCCATCTTGCCCTGGTCGACCTGAGGGAAGTCCCAGGCACAGGTCATGGATTTGAGCGACCCGTCGAAGTTCCAGGCGAATCCGTGGAAAGGACAACGGATCTCGTTACCTGCTGGCCCGTCCTCTTCGCGCAGCGTGCGGCCACGGTGCAGGCACGAGTTGTAGAACGCGCGGATGCTCATGTCCTTGCCCCGCACGATGAGGATCGACTTCTCGCAGATCTCGTAGACGAGGGTGTCGCCCGGTTCTGGGATCTCTTCCTCGCGGCATGCCATCTGCCAGACCTTGTACCACATGCGGTCGCGCTCGAGCTCGTGGTACTTGCGGCTGATGTAGCGGGAGACCGGCACGAAGTTCTGGTCTTCGTACTTCTCGTGCGACTCCTCGCGCAGGATGTCGGGCACCGGATGGGTGTCGGTGTCGAGCAGTCGCTGGTACGCGGTTCCGTTCTCGATGAAACCGTCGTCGGCTGCCGACTGCCCGGTGGGGCGCGCTTCGGTGGTCACAGTTTGCCTCCTTGTTCCAGGCTGACGGCGAGAGCATCCTGTGCTGCTTTGTCGGCCTGCATCTTCTCGAGCAGCTTGGCTGCGCCCATGAAACGCCGGTTCTGGGTGATCGGCACCGGTTCGCGCGGTCCGAGACCCACCCACCGGGCCAGTTCGGGATCTACAGCCTTCACCTCACCGTGCAGGTACCGACCCTCGGGGTCGAACGTGCCGGTCTTGCCGTCTTTGGTGGTGACCCGGACGTTGAAATCCTCATCGAATTCATAGATCGCCCGGCTCATCGGATGCTTGATCTGACGCATCGCGTGCTCCCTCTTCTGAGACTCGCTGCCTTACTTGGTACCGAATGCACTAACTGTAGCAGC
Source organism: Williamsia sp. D3 (assembly GCF_000506245.1). NCBI lineage: Bacteria > Bacillati > Actinomycetota > Actinomycetes > Mycobacteriales > Nocardiaceae > Williamsia > Williamsia sp. D3. Next base: position 128,258 of record NZ_AYTE01000020.1, read on the forward strand.
GAAGAGTGATCGCGAGCACAGATTTCTTTAGGTTGTCACCAAAAAGTAGGTCAGCGGCGACGGCCCACCCATTCGAGTGCACCCGACACCAGGGCTCGGTAGTTGGCGTCGCGCAACGTGGGGGCCTTGTCGCCGGGTTGCAGGTAGACCAGCCGGCTTCGTCCATTGGTCTTCGTCCACCCGACCAGGGAGGAGCCCTCGCGATGTCGCCAGCCCTCGCGGTGGTCGCGGCGGCCCGCCATGGCCAGCGACGTCGACCAGTGGACGGCGTCGGTCATCTCGGCATCGGTGCGCAGCAGTGGCTCGACGTCGTCTTCGAAGACCTCGCACAGGTACGTCTCGTCGGTCAGCCCGAACTCTGCGGGCACCCGCGAGACCACCGGGTGAGCCGCGTCGACCACCGAGATCGTCTCTGGCACTGCGTGTCGATAGCCCGAATCGGGGCAGGTGACGCCACGGACCACGCCTGGCTGATAGAGGTAGCGACCCCCGACGAACTCTGCCCACTCATCCCAGCGCGCCCAGGATGCGAGCGCGTGGTGGAGCACCACGTACCCGTGGCCCGTGTCGGGCGCTGATCGGACGGCCTCACGGATCGATTCTGGGGGATCGGTCGGCTCCGGAAGGGTCCCGGGCATGTCGTAGTGGAGTGATGCGTCGAACTCGGCGAGTTCCGCAGCGGAGATGTCTGCGTCCGGATGCTCACGCCACGTGATGTCCGCAGGCAGGGAGTCGAGGAACTCCGCGAAGGCCTCCCGGTCGAAGGAATGCCCACCCGTGACAGCCAGAACTCGCATCGAAACGCTCCACTTCATCGAACTCAACTGGTATTGCTGTCAAGTTACTCGACGGAGTGGCATGGAGGGGTGGGTCAGCGACCTTCGATCATCCTCGAGCAGACCTCGGTGGTCGCAGTCCGTAGCCGGGGGGCGGGGATGTCGGCGAGCGGCCCACCCTCGATACGGAGTGGCTGGATGGCGATGGTCATCGCGATCATCGTGCGCACCCGAAGTGAGCGGGCTGCGTGTTGTGCCGCGGCGGCCCGCTTGTTGGGAGGCACATCGGTCACCGGGAAGTAGTCGAATGCGCGGCGGATGTGCCGTTCCTCGTACTCCTTGGTGAGCAGGCGTGTTCCGGGAGTCGCGCCGCCCGCCATCTGCAGGAACAGCATGCGTGCCGAGTTCGGGTGCTCCGCGGTCCAGTCCCACACGGCCGAGACGACCTCTTTGAACGAGTCGGCATCTGCAGAGACGTCATCGGGTCGGGCCGAGTACGCCGCCTTGGAGCTGGCGTCCATCGCGTATCCCAGAGCGCTCTCGAACAGCTCTTCCTTGCTGGCGAAGTGGTAGTAGACGGCGGTGGGGACCATGCCGGCTTCCTCGGCGATCTCCTGGATGGAGGCCTCGGCAAAGCCTTTCTTCGAAAACACCCTGACCGCCGCTTTCACGATCAGGTGGCGCCGTGACGGCCGGTGCGCCGTGCCTTTTGCCGGTGCGGTCTTCTTCACGGGCTCATCGGGGTCGGAGTCGTCTGCCGGTTCGGGTGTCGGCGACCCGAGGCCACCGCCCGGTTGGTCATCCGCCGCAGGCAGCGAGTCCCAGCCCAGCCAGTTCTCGTCGGTGTCCAGCGTCCGGCTGTCGGTGGTGCGTTCACCGTTCGATGCCGGTGTGGTTGTCTTCCGCCGTGCCACAGTCGTTCCTCCTCGCCCCGGATGACTGCATTGCCCCTTGAGTTACCACATCAGGATGTCACAGCCTCGAGAACTTGTTCCGCCTGTCATCATCTAGTGCATGACAAGCAAGGGTGGGGAGCCAGGGAGGTCCGGCGCTGGTACGTCTGCTGCCGCGACCCCGGTGGGCAAGGGGACCAAAAGAGCAGCACACAGGCCCTCGCGGCGCGAAGTGGTGGTCGAAGCGGCGATGCACCTGTACTCCGTCCGGTCGATCGAGGACGTCACCGTCGCCGACATCGCTGCCGAAGCGCACATGACGTCGGCCGCGGTCTACTACCACTACCCGTCCAAAGACGAGGTGCTGCTCGGTGGCCTGCGCCTTTTCGCAGAGCAACTGCTCGATGAGCTGCGGGGCACAGTGGCCGAGGATCCAGACGCACCGCTGGGCGACATCATCGTGCGATTGCTGGAATGGACCGACAGCCAGCGGTCTGCGTCGCTGGTCTACTTCGTCCGGTCGCCCGGCTGGAGTCTGTCGATCGAGGCACTACGCCGAGAGGTGCGCCTCGAGATGCTCGCGGTGTTCTCGGCCGAGCTGCGGACGCGAAATCGTGTCGCGTCGAAGGCGAAGCAGGCTGCCGCCGCAACCGCGCTGTCGAGTCTGCTGGAGGTCTCAGCCGCGTCATGGCTCACCGAAGACGCTGTGCTGGCCAACCTCGGCCGCCGAAAGTTCTCCGACGAGGTCCGAGAGTTGGCGGCGGACATCTGCAGCGTGTGATGCACATCGCTGGTCTCCGACCGCACTTTTGACGCTCGCTCAGGGCATCTAGCTGGCAATTCGAAAACGTATCTTTAGACCGACGACAGTTTGTGGTTCACTGGCAGAGTGCTCAGTCAGCCGCGTGCCCGCTCCATAGACCTCGACAATCCGTTCGCGCCTCTGGACGGCTTGTGCGAGCTCGTGTTGGTGCGTCACGGTGAGCAGCAGCTCACCAAGGAGTTGAGCGCCGGGGAGATCGTGGACCCGCCGCTGTCGGAGACCGGTGAACGCCAGGTGCAGGCGGTTGCCGACCGCCTGGCAGCCACCCGGGTCGACGCCGTGTACAGCTCGCCGTTGCAACGGGCGCTGCGTACCGGCACCGAGATCGGTGCCCGGCACGGTTTGACCCCCGAGGTGCGCGACACCCTCACCGAGTTCGAACCGTGGCAGAACTTCCCCGCAGACCAGTCGCCGTTCGAGGTGCTGCCTCACGAAGAGATCTCGACCATCTTCCGCGAACACATCCGCACCAGACGGTACGAGGCGTTTTCCGTACGCCGAGGACGGGGCCGCATTCCGGGCACGTGTGCTCGGCGAGCTGTCGCGCATCATCGACGCGCATCCCGGTCAACGGGTGGTCGTCACCGCTCACGGCGGCGTCATCAACGCCGCGCTCGCCGACGCACTGGGCAGTGGATTCGACATGCCGGTGCGGGTGCACCACACATCCATCTCGGTTCTGCGGGGGGCGGACACGCGCCGCGCGGTGCAGTCCATCAACGACTTCTCCCACGTGCTGTCGTTCCAGACACACGTGGGAGCAATGAATCTCTGACCTTCCAGGGGGCCACCCGCCTCCGCCATCACAAGGAGTACCAATGGATCTCGATCTCAAAGGCAAGCGCGCAATCGTCAGTGGTGCGAGCCGCGGCATCGGCCTGGCCATCACCCGGACCCTGTTGAACGAGGGTGCCTCCGTCGGAATCTGTGCGCGCGGTCAGGAACACCTCGATGAGGTCGCCGCCGAATTGTCCGAGTACGGAACGGTTTTTCACAAGGCGGTCGACGTCGGCGACAGTGAGTCGGTCAAGTCGTTTGTCGATGCATCCGCAGAAGCCCTCGGCGGAATCGACATCGTGATCGTCAACGCATCTGCCGCCACCGGCAAGGGCCCGCAGGCGTGGGTGAACAGCTTCAACGTGGATCTGATGAGCTTGGTCAACTTCATCGAATCGACCTCCGGTCATCTCGAGAACAGCGAGGCGGCCGCCGTGGTCGCCATCGCGACCACCTCGCTCTCGAGGCCGGCCCGATCACCACGGCCAACAGTTACGGCGCCCTGAAAGCGGCCGCGTTGCAGCATGCTTCAGCACAGGCAAAAGCACTCGGCCCCAAGGGTATCCGCGTCAACTCGGTATCGCCGGGGCCGATCTTCTTCGAAGGCGGCGCCTGGGACACGATCAAGACCAGTCGTCCGGCTCTCTACGAGGGTGCGCTCGAGGCCGCGGCGATGGGCAAACTCGGTTCGGCCGAGGACGTGGCGAACGCGTGGTGTTCCTGGCATCCCCCGCTGCCGGTCACATCACCGGAACCAACCTGGTCGTCGACGGCGGATTCACGAACCGCTTCGACTTCTGATCGATATCTCGGCGAGTGGAAAACGACATGACCAGTAGCGTCAACAATGATCAGCCGGCCGACGTGGTCATCCTCGGCGGCGGATCCGGCGGCTATGCGTGCGCCCTGCGTGCGGCGCAGCTGGGCATGTCGGTGGTCCTCGTCGAAGCCGGAAAACTCGGCGGCACATGCCTTCACAACGGGTGCATCCCCACCAAGGCGTTGCTGCACGCGGCCGAGGTGGCCGACTCGGTGCGCGAAGCCCACGGCTTCGGCATCAAGGCCACCCTCGACGGCATCGACATGAGTGCCGTCAACAGCTACAAGAACGACGTCATCGCCGGCCTCTATCGCGGGCTCCAGGGCTTGGTGGCCTCGCGCGGTATCGAGGTTGTCGCCGGCTACGGCCGAGTGGTCGCCGACCGCACGGTCGAAGTCGAACTCGCCGCGGGTGGGCGTGCCCGATACCGCGGAGAGGCGCTGGTGCTCGCGACAGGTTCACAGGCCAGGAGCCTCCCCGGACTCGAGCTCGGAGGGCCTGTGATGACCAGTGACCGGGCACTCGAACTCGACACCGTTCCCGATCGGGTGGTGGTTCTCGGTGGTGGTGTCATCGGATGCGAATTCGCCAGTGTCTGGGCATCTCTGGGCACCGAGGTGACCATCGTGGAAGCTGCTCCGCGCCTGTTGCCCACCGAGGACGAGTGGAGCTCGAAGCAGGTCGAGCGCGCATTTCGCAAACGAGGCATCAAGAGCCTGACGGGTACCGCTTTTGCATCCGTGGCCACGGACGCCGACGGCGGCGTCGACGTCGGGTTGGCCGACGGCAGGCACGTCAGCGCGGATCTGCTGCTGGTGTCGGTGGGACGGGGTCCACGGACTGCCGGGCTGGGGTTCGAAGAGGCCGGCGTCGAAGTCGACCGCGGGTGGGTGATCACCGACGAGTTGTTGCAGACCGGCGTGCCAGGTGTGTTCGCGGTGGGGGACATCGTGCCCGGGCCGCAACTGGCGCATCGTGGCTTTGCCCAGGGCATCCTGGTGGCCGAGCAACTCGCCGGACTGGACGCGATGCCCATCGCGGACAAGGGAATTCCCCGGGTGACGTATTCGAACCCGGAAGTGGCATCGGTGGGCCTGACAGAGTCGGAGGCGGCCGAGAAGTACGGCGACGTCTCCACGGCCGTCTACGATCTCGGTGGCAACGGCAAGAGCCGCATCCTGCGCACGACAGGCGGGATCAAGCTCGTGCGTGCCGGCGAGAACGGACCGGTTGTCGGTATCCACATGGTTGGTGCCCGCGTCGGTGAGCTCATCGGTGAAGCACAACTCATCTACAACTGGGAAGCGACTGCCGGCGATGTCGCCCAGTTGATCCACGCCCATCCCACACAGGCTGAAGCGCTCGGTGAGGCGCATCTCGCGTTGGCGGGCAAGGCACTGCACGCACACGGCTGAACGCGGTACCGGTTCACGCGGAGAGAGGAACACATGTCTGGACCCTCGGGCCGTACCGACGCGGTACTGGTGTGTGGTGGCCAATGGCACGACTTCGACTACGCTCGGCTGCAACTGCTCTCGGCCTTGGCGGACTACGAGCACGTGCGTACCCGCGTCTTCGAGAACTACGACTGTCTCGAAGCGATCGACTCGGCGGACATGCTGATCACCTATACGTGCAACGTGGTCCCCGACGCCGGCCAGCAACAAGCACTGATCGACTTCGTCGGACGTGGCGGTAGATGGCTCGCCCTGCACGGGACCAACTCGGCGATCGAGCCGACGGCGCCGGGAAGCCCGAGCAAGTACGTGACCCCCAGGTCGATGGGTGAGCTGCCGGCTGTGATCGGAAGTCAGTTCCTCGGACACCCGCCGATTGCACCGTACCTCGTCGAGATCACCGATCCGGGCCATCCGTTCGTGGCCGACGTGGAACCGTTCGAGGTGACCGACGAGTTGTACATCAGCGAACTGCACCCGCCCATTCAGGTGCTCGCGCACACCCGGTTCGTCGGCGCATCAACAGGTTTCGAGGAGGGGCATACCAGTGTGGACGAGCCCCGGCCCGTCTTGTACCTCAAGGACCACGGCGATGGAACGGTCTGCTACTTCACTCTCGGTCACTGCCGGGGACGATTCGACGTGCAGGACCTGGGCATCGACGACCTCGGCAAGGTGGACCGGGGCAGCTGGGTGGTTCCCCAATTCGACACCATCCTGGCGCGGTGCCTCGAATGGGCCATCACCGGACTGATCAGCCCGGGACCCGCTTAGGCTGCGAAAGCCCTTCTCAGAGCATCACATTGCGATCCGAAGTACGTCCTGGACACCTCTGCCCCTCGCGCCACCAGATCGAACCCGTGGAAGGCGCCCGGTACGGTGACGAACTCACACGGCACGCCGGCCTCTTCGAGGCGCTCGGCATACCTCTTGTCCTCGTCGAAGAACAGATCGAGTGTGCCGACCCCGATCCATGCCGGCGCGACGCCGCTGAGGTTCTCGCGACGTGCCGGCACCGCCGTCGCCGGATCGGCGTCGCCGAGATAGCTCTGCCAGCCGAAGCGATTGCTCCGCGCGTCCCACAGCCGATGATGTCGATCAGGTGTCTCCGACCGGTCGTCGAGCATCGGATACGACAGGAGCTGTAGCACCGGGTTGATCTCGCCGCGGTCGGCAGCACGCAACGCCAGTGCCGCCGCCAGCCCACCTCCTGCGCTTGCACCACCGATTGCGATGTTGGCAGGGTCGATGTCCGGCCGAGTGGCCATCCATTGCAGGGTGGCGTCGCAGTCGTCGAGTGCGGCCGGGTACGGATTGTCCGGAGCCAGCCGATAGTCCACGGAAACCACTGTCGCGGCGAGCTTCTCGGCGAAGGCACGGCAGAGGCCGTCGTCCTGCGCGGCTGCACCGATGACGTATCCGCCACCGTGTATCCACAGAAGTGCAGGCGATGGCGCGGTGGCACCCGGATGCCTGAACACCCGCGCAGAGGCGCCTGTCTCGAGCTGGTGAACCTTCACATCTCCGCCCGAGGGGAGGATGGTCCTCAATTTCCGCATGATCGGCAGGGTCCGACGGCTCACCAGTCGAGGCGGCAACAGCATCGATGCCAAGCGCAGGTCGGGATGGAACTCGGCGCGGTTTCGGATGCGGCCGATCATCGGTGGCCGAGAGGCGCCGTGGGTGTGTCCATGATGAGCAATCGTAGGTGACACCGCAGGGGTGGCGCGGGTCTATCGGACAGTGGACCCACCGGCCGATGTGCGGCTCGACCGGTGGGTTCATGTCTCTCCTCCGTGGTCGGAGAAGTCCGGTGAAGTCAGTAGGACGCGGTGCCGCCGTCGACGCTGAGTAGCGCTCCGGTGATTCCGGCGCCCGCGTCCGAGGCAAGCAGCATCGCCATTGCGGCAACTTCCTCGACAGTGTTGGGGCGCTTGATCGCCGACTCCTCGGCGAACAGAGCAACCATCTCTTCGAATGACATACCCATCGCCTCGGCGGTGGCGGGGCCGTTGTCCTTGATGATGTCGGTGATCACCAGGCCCGGGCAGATCGCGTTCACGGTGATGCCTTCGGTGCCCACCTCCCGGGCGATCGACTTGGTCATCCCGTTGATCGCGTGCTTGGCGGCGACGTAGGCGGTGAAGACAGGCTTGCCCTGCTTGCCCTCCACCGACGAGATGTTGATGATGCGCCCGTACTTGTTGGGAAGCATGTGCTGCAGCGCGCGGCGGGTGGCCCAGAAGTTGGCGTTGAGGTTCCAGTTCATCACCAGATTCCACTCGTCATCGGTGAGCTTGGCGGTGGGCTGAAGGTCCTTCGCACCACCGGCATTGTTGACCAGCACGTCGATGCGTCCGAACGTGGCGACCGTCTGCTCGATGAAGTCCTCGACGTCCGCCTGTACGGTCACGTCGCCGGGGAAGAATGCGGCTCGCTCGCCGACTCCGAGATCGGCCAGTGCCTTCTCGCCCTTCTCGGCCGACCGTCCGTTGAGCGCCACCTTGGCGCCTTCGGCGAGAGCCGCCTCGGCGATCCCTCGTCCAATGCCCTGGGTACCGCCGGTGATGGCGACGACCTTGTCTTGCAGCTTCATCAAATCTCCCTTGAACCAACGGTCGGTGAGTGCAGACAAGTTACTTGTATTCGTCTACAGTCTCGGTACAGTGTTACATGTCACATACAGTACTGCACCCAAAATATAGAAACTATCCCAGAGTCGAGATGAGATGACCGAAGAACGTTGGCTGGTCGATACCGATCCCAGCAACCGCCTGCCCGTGTACACCCGGCTGAACGCCAGCGACGTGCTGTCCGATCCGATCACCCCACTGGGCGCCGATCTCGGATGGATCCAGAACATCTTGCCCGGTTGGAACTTCGGTTACGCCAGCTTGGGCAGCTATTCGCTGGCGGAGAAGCCTGACGTGGCCGCATCATCCGGCATCTTCTACGGCCACCTGTACATCAACCTCTCGATGTCGCGGCTCGTCGGGATCCGCGGTGGACTGCCGGTGGAGTTGGTAGACCAGCTCTGGTACGGCGGCGACCCCGACATCCCCGCCTACGTGGGCCATCCGGACGACGAGAACGCAGACGCCAGCCGTCGCCTGGCCGACCGTAACGCCTGGGCGCTATCTACAGAAACCTTCCCGGAACTGGAGGAAGATCGCACGCTCGCGGATCGACTGCGTACCGAGCGGCCCGACCTCACGTCGCTGACCCCGGCAGCCCTCGTCGCGCGAGCACGTTCGGTGATGCCGCTGGAGCGGGTCGCCTGGCGTGGCGAGGTGGTGGCCACCAACTGCGCCGCTGTCGGCCCCGCCGTGCTCGGCCAACTGCTGGGTGCCGATCATCAGGACCTCATCGTCACGCTTGTCGGTTCGGCCGGCGACGTCGATTCGGCCCTGCCGTCGTATGCGTTGTGGGAGCTCGGTCGCCTTGTCCGCGCCGACGAGCAGCTGATGGCGGCTTTCGACGGTGGCGTCGCCGGGGTGGGTGCGCGGATCGCCGGCATCGATCCGAAGTTCGACGCGTCCCTCGAGCAGTTCCTCCTCGACTTCGGATACCGAGGACCGAACGAGTGGGACCTCGGTTCGGTTTCCTGGGAGACCAAGCCCGACCTGGTCTTCTCGCTGATCGATCGCCTCCGGCTGCAAGACGATTCGGCATCACCCGCCGCTCGGCTGTCAGAACATGCGTCCGCCACCGACGACGCGTTGGCGCGTGCCCGGGCCATCGTGGGTGACGACACCGAGGCACTCGCGACCCTCGACGCCGCGGTCGCATCGGCCCGACGGTTCGCAGCCTGGCGTGAACGGGCAAAGACCAACTGCATCAAGGTGTTGCACGAGGCACGTGTCCCGCTGGTCGAGTTGGGCCGACGGCTGCACGCGCAGGGTCATCTCGATTCACCCGACCACGTCTTCATGGCAGTCGACGACGAACTCGACGCCCTGGCCAGCGCGCCGGAGTCGATGACACGAACACTGGCCGACCGGCACCGGCAATGGCGCGAGCTGTTCGGACTGGAACTGCCGACGTTCCTTGACACCCGGGAGCCGATGCCCCCGCTGTCGGGTCTCAAGCGCAAGGGCGAATCGGTCGTCGAGGGTGTGAAAGTCGGTGACGTGCTGCAGGGTTCGGGTGCTTCGCCGGGCGTCACCACGGGGCGCACCCGCGTCATCACCTCGATGGACGCACTCGACACGTTCGAGGTCGGCGAGATCCTCGTCGCGCCGCAGACCGATCCGTCGTGGACTCCGCTGTTCATGGTGTCCGCCGGTGCGATCACGACGTGGGTGCCATGGGTTCGCACGCCATGATCGTCAGTCGCGAGCTCGGAATCGCTTGCACAGCGGGCGTTCCCGCGGCCACCCGAAGGATCCCGGACGGCGCGCTGGTCGAGGTCGATGGCTCCAAGGGCACGGTAACAATCCTGGAGCTGCCGTGAGCAGCGGTGTCATCACCACCACGCGCGCGGTCTTCCTGAAGGAGCGGCCGGCAGACGGGGAGCCCCGTCCAGAGCATTTCGAGGTTCGTGACACGGCTGTGCCCGAGATCTCGGGCGGTCAGGTGCTGGTGCAGAACCTGTTCATGAGTGTCGACCCGTCGATGCGGGGCCGTCTGGGCACTTCGGAGATGCACTACACCACCAACTTCCAGGTCGACGCCCCGCTGGACGGCTCGGCGCTGGGCGTGGTGGTCGACGGGAACGGCCTGATCCCGAACGGGTCGTACGTGCGCCACCGGTTGGGCTGGCGCGAACACGCCGTGGTCGACGCTTCCGCCGCGGCGGTCATCGATCCCCGCGGGCTCGAACTGCACCACTGGCTCGGGGCGCTGGGGCAAACAGGTTTCACCGCTTACGCAGGTTTGGTCCGTGCGGGCGAACTACGTCCGGGTGACGACGTCTTCGTCTCGGCTGCCGCCGGTGCGGTCGGCAGCACAGCCGGCCAGTTCGCGCGATTGATGGGTGCGCGCACCGTGATCGGCAGCGCGGGAGGCCCGTCGAAGGCGGGGAAGCTCATAGAGGATCTAGGCTTCGACGCGGGCATCGACTATCGCAGCGAGCCGATCGGTTCGGCTCTGCGGGCCGCGGCTCCCGATGGCATCGACCTCTACTTCGACAACGTCGGTGGAGACCATCTTGTCGCCGCGCTGTCGTCTCTGAAGGTCGGGGGCCGAGTTGCGCTGTGCGGGATGATCTCCAACGGTGGGCCTGACCGTCCGCCCATCGACGTGTTGATGAACGCCATCCTCAAGCGAATCACTCTGCGCGGCTTCATCGTCCGTGACCACGAAGATCTGAGGCCCGAGTTCGAGGATCGGGTTGTCGGTTGGCTTGAGGCTGGCGAACTGGTCGCCGAATCCACCATCTACGACGGTCTGGACAACGCCGTGGACGCTTTCCTGTCGATGCTCGGCGGCGGGAACGTCGGCAAGATGTTGGTCAGACTCGGCTGAGTTCGGCGGCATCGGCCATGTCGAGGACAAACCGGTAACGCACGTCGTTGCGAGACAACCGCTCCAATGCCTCGTTCACCTGGCGTGAAGGCAGCACTTCGACATCTGCGGTGATGTTGTGCTCACCGCAGAAGTCGAGCAGGTCCTGCGTGTGTCTGCGGCCGCCGCTGCCCGCAGAGCTGAGGCTCTTGCGGCCGATCAGCAGGTCGACGGTGTCGATCGTCATCGGCCCGAGATGCCCCACCACGCAGAGGGTTCCGTCCAGAGCGAGACAGCGGAGATATGGGGCCGGGTCGTGCTCCACCGGTACGCAGTCGATGATGAGGTCGAGTTTCCCGGTCATCTCCGCCATCGAGGCGGAATCGGTCGAGATCACCACGCGGTGAGCGCCGAGCCGAGAGGCGTCCTCGGCCTTTCCGGTCGACGTCGTGAACACCGTGACCTCGGCGCCGAGCGCATTCGCCAACTTGACGGCCATGTGGCCGAGGCCGCCGGCTCCCACCACACCGACTGACATGCCCGGACCGACAGAGTTGCTGCGCAATGGTTCCCACACCGTGATTCCCGCGCACATCAGAGGCGCCACTGCTGCGGGATCGAGGAGCGAAGGACGGTGGTAGACAAAACGGTCGCGAACAACGTACTCGGTGGAGTACGCACCCAGGGTGGTCGAACCGTCACGTCGGTCCGTGCCGCCATAGGTCAATGTCGGATAGTTTCGGCAGAAGTTCTCCTGACCCACCCCGCACATGTCGCAGTCCCCGCACGAGTCGACGATGTTGCCCACCGCCACCTCATCGCCCACTTCGAATGCGGTGACCGCCCCTCCCACCGCGGTGACTGTCCCGACGAACTCGTGACCGGGGACCACGGGGGACGAGCCCCGGTCGGGCGCAGAGTTGCGCACCGCGTGCAGGTCGGTATGGCAGACCCCGCAGAACGTGACCTGTACGGCAACATCGTCATCCCGGAGCTCTCGCCGTTCGAAGCGGAAGGGTTCGACACCTGACGTTGTGGTGCTCGCTCGATAGCCCGTGACTGTTCGCATCTGTTCCTCATCTCGATAACCAACCAACCAGTTGGATCTGACGGTAGGGCATGTTCGCCGACCGTGCAACCAACGAGTTGGTTTTGGGTAGAGTGGGCGTTCATGGGCGACGCATCAGAGACCAGGCGGCGAATACTGGCCGCGGCCACCGCGGAGTTCGCGGCCTACGGGATCGCCGGCGCCCGGGTCGACCGGATCGCTGCCACCACACCGATCAACAAGTCGCAGATCTACAGCTACTTCGGCAGCAAGGACAAGTTGTTCGACGCCGTGTTCGCAGCGCGTGTTGATGCCGACGTGGACACCGTGCCGTTTGACGCGGACGATCTCCCCGGTTACGCCGTACGTCTGTACGACATGTACCTCGAGGACCCGTGTCTTGTTCGGTTGTTGTCTTGGGCGAGGTTGGAGCGCACGCCCACAGGCGCCCTCTTCGCGCACCTACCGAACCGCGATGCCGATGTGCTTCAGGCGATTTCGGACGGCCAGGCGCGCGGGATCCTCGTCGACGATGTAGGTGCGGAAGACTTGTGGTCCATGTTGATCGCGTTGGCGAGCACCTGGGCCCAGAATGCCATCGTCTACACCGCGACCGGTGACGACCGCCCGGAGGATCACAGCCGACGACGGGCGGCCCTACGCGTGGCGGTCGGCCGCGCTTTCTGCCGAGACCGGTGAACGCGGGGCATCAGACCAGGCCAGCACCAGGCTCGCACCGATGATGCCGAGCAACGTGCCGATGATGAAGCCGCCGAAGTTGGCTGCCGGGAGTGCTACCAGCGCGATGATCATGGCGCTGACACCCGCGGGCAACTTCACGCTCGGACGCAACAACGAAGCCACTCCGCACAGCAACATCAGCGCGCCGAGCAACAGGGTGGATACGCCGGAGATGGTGCTGATGGTGACCAGGACATCGCCGACATGGATGGTCGTGTAGGCGGGCAGCAGCAGGCACAGACCTGACAAGATGATCAAGGTGGCACCCCAGAACGGACGTTGTGTCCGCCAGTTCCGGAATCGCGCGCGTCGGGTCTGAGTGCTTTCCGTGGTCAGCAAGTTGTGGATCCCTTGTCGACGTCGATGGTGAAGTTCTTCATCGACACCGCGCTGGCGTTCAGGGAGATGACGTCGATGCGGGCTTGCGTCATCGTCGCGTTCGCTGCCGTCTTCCCGGCTGTCACCACGCCCTCGGCCTGGCCCGTCGCGGAGACGTCGAGTCCGAGCTGCGCCGGTCCCGCCTTCACGGACCCTCCCACGGAGGAGGCATCGACAACCAGGTTGTCCACGGTTGTGTTGTTGCCTGGAACCCGGATGTACATGGTCACGTCACCGATGAACGGAAGGCCGTGTGCCACAGTCGAGAGGCACACGTCGGTCAGTTGCGCGGATTCCATGCTTATGGCGGCACTGGGCAGATTTCCTTCGGTGGTGGTCTCCACCTCCCGGGCGAACAAGGTGACGTTCTGCGCCGTGCCCGACGAAATCGTCGCCAGTGACGACTGACCAGAGATCGACAAGTTCATGGGCAGATCGCCGTTGGCGATACCTCCACCGATGAGTGTGGCGCCGACGAGGCCGACAAATGTGCACGCAGCGAAGCGGCGTTTCCGGATGGATCCCATGTGCGAGCCCTAAAGGTGGTGGGTGAGAGACAGACGTGGCGTCAGATCACCGGGCACATGGGCAGAACCCGGCTGATCACGCTCGCTGTACCCATCGTCGCGCACGGGCAAACCGTTTCGGAACCCAGGGAGTCGGCCGTCACACGATGTTGATGGTGTCCAACACGGTCGAGGCGTAGTCGGAGTCACCATCGACGGACACGTGGTCACGCCATGAAGTACGAGTTGTGCCCCACATCACAAAAGACGTTGCAGTAGAGGCGATCACGGTGTCTGCGTCGATGATTCCGGCCACGACGGTGAGGAGCTCGGAGCCGGGTCGCAGGGTCCACTCGCCGCCGCCCGGGCCGGAAAGACGGACGCCCAGCGGGCGGTCGAGCACCGAACTGACCGGCTTGCACATCTGCGGCAGTCCGGCCCACATCCAGCCGATCGCAGCGCTCAGCACCTCGTTGTCCGGCTCGGCGACCGAGCGAGTGACCGGGCCTTCGGGTGCCAGTAGATCCACATACATGTGGCACCACATGTCGAACGCAAAGGCATCCGAAAGTTGGTGACTCTGATACGTTCCCAGGTCTGTCATGGTCATCGGAGTGCTTGCCACACCGTCTTGTTGCATCATCTCCAGCACGCCCATGGCGCCGTCGGCGCTGCTCAGGAACTCGTCGGCGACTTGAAGGCTGGTCCAGTCGCGGCGCTGCGCCACGAGCAGTTCCTGCATCTCCTCGGCAGTGGCGGGAGCCGGTGCTCCGGGATCCTCGGCCGGGGGATCGACCATCACCTTGAAGTTCGAACCCGTGTGTGCCACCAGGTCTTTCACCGACCACCCGGCGCAGCGGCTTGGCGCCTCCCACTCGTCGGCCGTAAGGCTGCGGACAACGTCCGAGTACCTCTCGGCGAGCTTCTTGCTCGCGACCAACCCGGCTGTGCTCATAGGGGACTCCCTCGGCGAACGATACGCACACTGTGACGCGCGTCTCAATATCGACAGTCAATCAACAAACAGGTGGCGTTGTCAAGTAACTGAGAAGGGTGGAGGAGCGAGCTCGTCCGTCTCCTGACTTCGTCGGCGGTTTCGTTTCCTTTCCTGTTGACGGCGTACGTGTTTGGCAGCGGTACGCGTCTTCTGTCGGCCGTCCGTGAATGGTGGCGACTGAGATGATGGGCGTCTGCGGGGCACCGGGCCGGCGTCCCAGACGAGACGCGCGAGCACCGGAAACAGGTCTTCGCCGGTCCAGGCTGGGCCGCGATAGGTGCGCCCTTCAGGCGTGATGAAGACGGGCCGGGTGCGACCGTTGCGCGTGTCCGGGTACTGGTCATCGAGCCAGTCGGAGTAGGTCTTGAGCAGATGGTGAAAGCGGCAGAGAACCTTCATGTGGCCCGGGTGGGTATGTCCTCCGGTGGCCGGATCGTTGTGGTTGTACTCGTGGGTGTGGTCGAGGTCGGCGCCCCAGGCCTTGCGGTCGCAGCCAGGCCACGTGCAGTAGCAGTCGCGGATGCGTATGTAGCTGTCTGCGACTGCGGATGGCCTGTACGGGTCGCCTGGTTGTACGGCAGGCAGTGGAACGGCCTGCACAAAAGGCGGTTCGACGGCGTCCGGCGTACCTCTGACGTCGACGCTCGGAATGCTCCGTGGTGCCCGGCGATACAACGTCCGCGGGGTGAGGTCACCGTCGGATGATGTGTGTTCTTCGGACACCTGCTCGGGATCTCCGCGGTCGCGAACGAAACTGGGGGCTTCTGCGGACCGGGGGTCGTCCAGATGCGACGTGGGGGCGGTCTCTGCGAAAGACTCGTCCCGTCGCACCTCCCGGTAGTCGTTTCCCATGGAACGGGCGACGACTTCCGGTTTGGTTGCGATGTCGCGCACATGGTCAGCACTGATCACCCCATGTCCGGCGAGGTATCCGGGGCTGTCTGCGCTGCCGTCGACGGTGGCTTGATCGGCGATCACGTGAAGGATGATCTTCACGTCGATGCCCGACGCCACGGCCTCGTGGGTCGGGACCGTGCGAATGTCGGCTGTGCAGGGGTGCTTCGGGTCGTTGGGGCACTGGCAGTAGAACTCGCGGGCCATCACGACTGCGAACAGAGCGTCGGCCATCCGGTCGGACTTGCGTCGTGGGTCGGCCTTGCAGACCGACATCGCCAGCCTCTCGAGACGCGCCATGATCATGGCGGTCTCTTCGGCGCTCGCGACCGCATCGATGGCGGACATTCCGTGCTCGATGTTGTTCGACCACACGCCGCGCTTGTTCTTCGCGTCTTCCCGATCGTTACGGACGAGGTCAGGGTCGCGGCGAAATATCGTGGAGTCAACCATGTCTCGCATACGGTTCTTCGACCACGATCCGTTTCGTTGCAGGTGCCCAGCTATTTCGTGGTCGATGTCGGCCATGAACGCTGACCCGTCTATCAGGTCGGTCCTCGAGACGATCGTCGCGATGTGATGAGCTACAACCCGTCCTTGCCGCAGTTGTTCGTTGACGGCCGGTAGCCGGTCTCGCAGAGCCAATGCTCGCGACAGGTGGTGCTCGGCACCCTGCTGTGTGATCTGCTGCGCCGCTGCCAAGCGCGCCGCGCAGACGGCGAACGGGTCGAGCGCCCTCAGCGCCACCGCCGTGTCGTCATGTGGCTCAACCAGTCGCCGATGCAGCTGTGCGGCAGCGTCGTAACGCGCCCACTCCAAGTAGGCCTGGCCTGCAACCGCTGCCTCGGCGTTACGCAGCAGCTCATTGGGCCGCGACACCGCCGCGGCGACTATTCCGGTTGCCCGTTCCTGCTCTGATCTTGTCCCCCCGAACATGTGTTCGAGTATATCGGGGGGGTCTGACAATCCCCACCGAGTTCGGCTCGCCGGAGATCTCCGGCGTCGCTGACCTGCTAATCCCGCAGGTGCGCGGTTTCATTCACGGACTGGATGACAAACCTGCCCGAGCGCAGCACCGCGACGCGCGTCATCGAGGTGTAGCCGGGGTTGAAGAAGAACGGCGAAGGGGCCTGCAGGATGTCGGTCAGCAGGGTGTTGATCACACCGCCGTGGGACACGATGACGGTCAGCTGCCCTGATGCCCGCTCGGCCGCCTCGGTCACCGCTGTGCGCATGCGGGCCGCTGTTGCGACCTTGTCGTAGTCGGGGATGAACTCGTCATATCGGCCCTCCGCGAAGGCTTTTCCTCGCGGCGTGGCTGCGATGGCCTCGGGCGTGGCGTAGGTGGTGCGGTCGCTGTCCCACTCGCGAAGCCGCTTGTCCACCTGCACATCCAGGGCGTGCGGCTGCGCTGCCAGCAGCGCGGTTTCGTGTGCTCGGGCGTAGTGGCTGGAGACGAACTGGGCCACCGGCTCCGCGCTCAGCCATTCGGCGAGACGCCGGGCCTGAGCGACACCCTCGGCGCCCAGTGAAGGGTCGGCCACTGCGGGGCCTCCAGGTAGTCCATGGCGGACCAGGATGATCTGACTGGCTGTGGCGATGGTGTCGGCGGCGGTGGTGTCTGGGGTAGCGGTGACCGTGTTGTCGACCTGTGTCATGGGTTCACCGTGCCACGCAGGTGGGCGGTGTCGTTGATGGCATCAACAACGGTTACACCGGAATCGAGTCGGAGCAGCCGGGCCACGGAGGTGTAGGCGGGGTTGTGCCAGAACGTCTTCGGCATCTCGAGTACGTCCGCGATGGCTGCGTTGAGGATGCCGCCGTGGGCGACCACCACCACCCGTCCCGATCCGTAACGTTCGATCACCTGCTCCATCGCACTCCTGGCGCGGGCCCGGAACTTCGGCAGATCAAGTTGCGGCACATAGTCTTCGAACCGGCCGGCCGCCACGGCGAGCAGCCGGGGATCGTCCGGTTCCATGTCTTCGAGGGCGACATAGTCTTCAGGGCTGATGTCGTCGTCCCATTCACGAAGATCTTCGAGGACAAGATCCACCTCGCGGCCCAACCCGGCTGCGATGGTGTCAGCGGTTTCACGCGCGCGGGCCAGAGGACTGGAGACGATCGCATCGACCGTCTCGTGTCGCAACCATTCGGCGAGTTTGCCGGCGTCGGCGATCCCCTCTGGCGCCAGGACGGGATCACGAACCCCCGACACAGGTTGGCCATGCCGGACGAACAGGATCTCGATCATCGGTGCCTTTCGAAGAGCATCAGGTCGTGCGGACGAACGGGTGACTCAGCCGGCTATCGTGCGGCCGGTGGCCCAATAGGGGGCGCGCAGGGCCTTCTTGTCGAGTTTGCCCATCGCGTTTCGTGCCAGCTCGTCGACGACCACGTATTGCTTGGGGCACTTGTACGAGGCCATCGACTCCTTGGCGAACGATGCAAGCGCGTCGACGTCCAGCGAAGTGCCCTGTGCGGGAACAACAAGCGCGAGGAGCGCTTCACCGAGATCACCGTCCGGTACACCGATCACGGCGACCTCGGCAACATCCGGATGGGTCAGCAGCACGCGCTCACTCTCGGCCGGGTACAGGTTCACCCCGCCGGACACCACCATGTCGGCCACCCGGTCGGTGATGAAGACGTACCCGTCGTCGTCCACGTAGCCGACGTCCCCAAGAGTCGCGACGCCGGGCAAAATGTAGGCGGCAGCGGTCTTTTCGGGATCAGCGTGGTAGACCACACCGCGTTCGGGTGGGGTACGAAATCCCAGCACGCCGACGGCGCCGCGCTCGAGTTCGGTGCCCTCGTCGCCCACGACCACGGCCTCGAACGGCGGCACGGCCCGGCCGACGGAGCGTGGATGCTCCAGCCATTCCGCCGAGTCGATCTTGCACACGGTCCCGATCTCGCTGCCGCCGTACGATTCGATGAGCACCGGCCCGAACCAGTCGATCATCGCGCGCTTCACGTCCGCCGGGCAGGCCGAGCCGGTATGTGCCACATACTCCAGGCTCGACACGTCGTACCCAGCCCTCACGGCTTCGGGTAGAGCCAGCAGGCGCTGAAAGTGTGTGGGCACCATCAACGTGGAGGTCACCCGATGCGTCTCGATCAGTTCGAGGGTCCGCTCCGGATCGAAACGGCCGAGGATCACCACCGGCTGGCCGGAGAGCAGATGGCGAATCGACGTCAGCGGTCCGTTGTGTTGCAGGGGACCGACCACGAGGTGGGTGCCCGCCGGGTACCCCGATCGGCCTGCGACTGCGTCGCGAAGTCGGCGGCGTTGGCCGCGGGCGCCGGCAGCCAGTGCACCTCGGTTCCCCGAGCGCGCCCGGTTGTGCCAGACGTGTAGACCAACGGGGGCCGTGCGGGTCGCTGACCGGGAGCCGCTGTGGCACCCGAGGTGGTGGGAGAGTCCAGAAAGTCAGCCCAGGTGACAACACCGTCGGCGGCGGGAGCGTTGTGTGCGATCACGGCGCGCAAGTTCGCCTTGCCGGCGGCTTCGGTCGCCGACTGAAGGCCGAGAGGTCCGGTGACCACCGCCACGGATCCGGAGTCGATCAACTGGTCGGCCATCTCACCACCCTTGAGCTGGCGGGATACCGCGACCGGCCCCACGCCGCGGCCGATGGCTGCAGCGTGCGCGAGCAGGGTTTCCACGTTGTTCTCGCCGATCACCGCGATGCGCTCGTCTGGATCGCTTGCCAGGCCGATAAGCCGCTCGCCGAGGGCGTCGAGAATGCCCAGGACCTCCTGCCAGGTCGTGACGGTGCGGTCGTCCACCAGGGCTGTGCCGGCGGGATCGGTCATCGCCCGATCGCGGATTCGGTCGAGCATCGACTCAGTCCTTCCAATACGTCCGTGTAGGCGCCCATCGTGCGATTTACTGGATACCAAGTCAAGTAAGACGTGGGCCGCGGATCTGCTGCAGTAACTTTATAGTGATTCTACTTACATTCGGCTACAGTAGTGGTCGATACTGCAGAAGAAGTAAACAAAGTCGCCCCCGGCGTCCATGACTGCAAGGTACGAAACGAGAGAAGAGGTGCTCGTGGTGACTTCGACCGCGACCAACGCAACCCGCGAGGCCATTGAGCCCGTCGGATCCAATGACCCCACTCCGAGCAAAGAAGTGCTGCTCGACCTGCACCGCCGTATGGTCCGGATCCGGCAGTTCGAGACCGAGGCAGGTCGCCTCATGGAGGGCGGCAAGCTTCCCGGCTTCCTGCATCTGTACGTCGGCCAGGAAGCGGTGGCCGCCGGCGCCATGAGCAATCTGCGCGACACCGATCAGATCTCCTCGACCCACCGCGGACACGGTCACGCCGTGGCCAAGGGGGCGCAGTTCCGGCAGATGTTCGCCGAACTGTTCGGCCGGGTCGACGGCTACTGCAAGGGCCGCGGCGGCTCGATGCACATCAACGACCTCTCCATCGGCATGCTCGGCGCCAACGGGATTGTCGGAGGCGGTATCCCGATCGCCGTCGGAGCTGCGTTCGCGGCCAACTACCGCGGCGAGGACACCGTTGCCATCCCGTTCTTCGGCGACGGCGCAAGCAACATCGGCGCGTTCCATGAAGCAGCGAACATGGCCGGGATCCTGAACCTCCCGGTGGTATTCGTCTGCGAGAACAACGGCTACGCGGAGTTCACCGCACTGCGCGACCACATGAAGCTCGAGAACGTGGCCGATCGCGCACCTGCGTACGGCTTCCCCAGCGAGATCTGCGACGGAATGGACGCGATCGCCGTGCGTGCCGCGGTGGGGCGCGCCGTTGAACGAGCTCGAAATGGCGGCGGTCCGACGCTGGTCGAGGCCAAAACATATCGGTACTACGACCACCAGGGAGTCAAGGGTCTGCGCAAGACCTACCGGACCGTCGAAGAGGTCGAGGCCTGGAAAGAACGGGACGCCATCAAGCTGCTCGAGGCCCGCGCGGTCTCCGAAGGTGTTGTCACCGAGTCCGAGTTCGCACAGATCTGGACCGAGGTGGACGCCGACATCGCCGAATCCGTGAAGTTCGCTGAGAACAGCCCATTCCCGGACCTGGCCGACTTCGCCCTGAACGTCTACAGCGACTGAACCCGAGAAGGCTGAACACATGTCTACTGCAACAGAATTGACGACGACCGAGACGTCTCCGGCC
Organism: Williamsia sp. D3; assembly: GCF_000506245.1. NCBI lineage: Bacteria > Bacillati > Actinomycetota > Actinomycetes > Mycobacteriales > Nocardiaceae > Williamsia > Williamsia sp. D3. The sequence continues at coordinate 148,969 of NZ_AYTE01000020.1, forward strand.
GCGCGTCAGACAACCTACGTCAAGGCCTACAACGAGGCCATCGCGCAGATCATGCGCGAAGACGAGGACGTCTTTGTCATCGGCGAGGACGTCGCAGCATACGGCGGCGTCTTCCACATGTACGACGGCTTGCTCGCTGAGTTCGGTGATCGTCGGATGGTCGATACCCCCATCGCGGAGATGGGCCTCATCGGGCTGGGCGTCGGTGCCGCGGCGCGGGGTCTGCGTCCGATCGTCGACATCATGTTCATGGACTTCCTCGCGGTCGCGCTCGACCAGGTGGTGAACCAGGCAGCCAAGATGAAGTTCATGTACGGCGGGGAGGTCAAGGTCCCCATGGTGATCGCGGTGGCATACGGCGCCGGCGTGAGCGCGGGCGCGCAGCACTCGCAGAGCCTGGAGAGCTGGCTGGCGCACACTCCCGGTCTGAAGGTGGTCATGCCGTCCAACGCGTATGACGCCAAGGGCCTCATGGTGTCTGCGGTGCGTGACGACAACCCCGTGGTGTTCATGCTCAACAAGGTTTTGCTCGGCGCCCGCGGCGAAGTACCCGAAGAGATCTACGAGATCCCGCTGGGCCAGGCAGCGGTCCCGCGGCAAGGAGACGACGTCACCATCGTCGCGTTCGGACGAATGGTTGCCGAAGCACTCAAAGCGGCCGACATCCTCGAGCAGTCCGGCGTCTCCGTGGAGGTGGTCGACCCCCGATCGGTCCAGCCGCTCGACACTGCCACCATCGTGAAGTCCGCATCCAAGACAAACCGCATCCTGGTGGTCCACGAGGCAGTGACCTTCGGCGGGATCGGTGCGGAAGTGGCCGCCCAGATCCAGGAAGAGGCATTTGACTACCTCGATGCCCCGGTCCTGCGGATCGGAGCACCCTTCACGCCGGTGCCGTTCAGCACCCCGCTCGAAAAGGCTTATGTCCCAGACGCGGACCGCATCGTCGCAGGAGCGCGCCGACTGCTCGAAAGGAACTGATCGTGGCTCAGCAGATCGTGCTGCCGAAGTTGGGGCTCACGATGCAGGAGGGCGTCATCGGTGAGTGGCTGGCCGGCGAAGGCCAGCACATCGCGGTGGGCGACCTGTTGCTGCGGCTCGAGACCGACAAGGTCGAGGTGGACGTGGAGGCCGAGGCCGAGGGCATCCTGGCCACCGGTGCTTCGGCCGGTGACGTCCTGCCGGTTGGAGCGGTGATCGGTTGGCTCCTGGGCGAAGGCGAGTCGGCGCCCGACGGAACGGCTGCCGTCGCGCAGCAGGAACCTGTCGCCGAAACGCGCACCGCTCCTGCCTCGGTGGTCGTGGGTGGCCCCGACGACGGGGGCCGGATCAAGTCCTCTCCGAATGCACGGCGGGTCGCCGTTGCTGCGAACGTGGACCTCTCGACCATCCGTGGCACGGGGCCCGGCGGCCGGATCGTGTCCGAGGACGTCGAGGAACATCTCGCCGCAGCTCCCGCCAAGGCACCTGAACCGACCGCAGCGACTCCGGCCACAGACAAGGTCACCCAGACCGTCGGCGCGGCAGGCCAATTCGTTGGACCACTCGTTCGTCGTCGCGCGGATGAACTGGGCGTCGATCTCGCGGCGGTCGTGGGGTCGGGTATCGGAGGCCGCATCACCAAGGCAGATGTGGAGGCGGCAGCGGGCACGGTGGCAGCTCCGGCGGTCCTCGGCGTCGGCTCGCCGACAACGGGTCCCCAAGCGGGTGAGGTCATCCCGCTGACAGGCATGCGAGGTGCCATCGCGCGCAACATGATCGACAGCCTGCAGACGATGGCGCAGCTGACCCATGGCTACGAGGTGGACGTCACCGCACTTGTGGCCGTCCGCCAGCAACTCAAGGCCGAGGCAGCACAATCCGGTTCAAAGGCGCCCAGTCTCAACGACTTCGTCGTCAAGGCAGCGGCTCTCGCGCTGCGTGAGCACCCGCTGCTCAACGCAGGCATCGCCGACGACAAGATCACGCTGTTCGAGGAGATCAACGTCGGTGTGGCGGTTGCGGTCGACGGTGGTCTGATCGTGCCCGTGGTGCGCGACGCAGACAGTCTGTCGGTGGCCGAGGTCGCCGACCGCACCCGAACCCTTGCGTCCGGGGCGCGGACCGGCAAACTGGGTCTGTCGGACATGGAGGGCGCGACGTTCTCGGTGAGCACGCTCGGCGCGTACGGTGTCGATTTCTTCACCCCCGTCATCAACCCGGGCAACGTCGCGATCCTGGGCGTCGGCCGAGTGAAAGACGGCTTCCGTTGGGAGGGTGAGACTCCCGCCCGCACGCAGGTGATGACGTTGAGCTTGACCTTTGACCACCGCGCAGTCGACGGGGCACCGGCCGCCGAATACCTCAAGACGCTGAGTGCAATCTTGGGTCGTCCGCTCTCACTGTTGGCCGGGCGCTAGTCAGGGCTCTGGCATGGAAGGAAGCGTTGTAGACGAGACGTTGTTCGCCCAAGTGGAACCGCCGGTGCTGGCCGGGTCGGGTTGCGCGGGATGCGGTGTGGTGGTGTTCCCGTCCGCGACCCGGTGTCCTGCGTGTCCGAGTGCAGCGATGGAGCAACGGTCACTCCCGACCCGCGGCAGGGTGTGGACCTGGACATCGCAGTCGTTCGCGCCGAAGCCGCCGTACGAGGTACCTGAGTCGGGTTTCGAGCCGTTTGTGGTCGGCTACGTCGATCTGGGTTCGGTACTGGTGGAGTCAAGGATTCTCGGACCGGTGGTCATCGGTGACGAGGTGGAATTACGTCTTCTCCCATTGGCCGGGGGCGACATCTCCTTTGCGTTCGAGAAGGTCGCCGAATGAGCGCCAGGGACGTCTACATCGTGGGTGCAGGCATGCACGCGTTCGGTCGGCACCCCGGGGTGACCGGTATGGACATGGGTGAGCACGCATTGCGGGCCGCTCTCGTCGATGCAGGACTCGAATGGTCCGACATCGATGCCGCCGTCGGTGGGAGCAATGTGTCCGGCAAGCCGGATTCGCTTGTGTCGCGGCTCGGTTTGACCGGCATACCGTTCACCACCGTCAAGAACGGCTGTGCAACAGGCGGAGTGGCATTGTCGACCGCGGCCGACATGCTCACTGCCGGACGCGCGAATGTGGTTGCGGTCGTCGGGTTCGACAAACACGAGCGGGGGGCGTTCGGCTCGGATCCCGCCGCGTACGGACTCGGTCAATGGTACGCCCGGAGCGGGATGATGGTCACCACCCAGTACTTCGCGATGAAAACCCAGCGGTATCTGCATCAATACGGCATCGACAGGACAGCGCTGGCGGCAGTCGCCGAACGTGCTTTCGCCAATGGTGCAGCGCATCCGATGGCGTGGCGTCGCACACCGCTCACCTCACAGCAGGTGCTCGACGCCGCGACAGTCAACGATCCGCTGACGCAGTACATGTTCTGCTCGCCCGGCGAAGGTGGTGTGGCGTTGATCCTCGCCCGCGGGGACCGTGCCCATGATCTGTGCGACAACCCGATTCGGCTCGCGGCTGTCGAGGTCCGAACCCGGCGCTTCGGGTCGTTCGAGGTGTTCGCACCCTGGCTGCACACCGACCCGGTGAACAGCCCCAGCATCGACGCCGCTGCAGCCGCGTTCGATGCTGCGGGTGTGCGCCCGGCTGATGTCGGCGTTGCGCAGTTGCAGGACACCGACTCTGGCTCAGAGTTGATCCATATGGCCGAGACCGGACTGTGCCGGCACGGCGAGCAAGCCAAACTGCTCGACTCGGGTGCCACCCGTCATGACGGAGAACTGCCCATCAACACCGACGGCGGCTGTCTGGCCGGCGGCGAGCCCATCGGTGCGTCCGGATTACGCCAGGTACACGAGGTGGTCCGCCAGTTGCAGGGGCGCGCCGAAGGCCACCAGGTGCCAGATCAGCCGGAGATCGGTTTCACCCACGTCTACGGTGCCCCGGGCCTGTCGGCATGCACGGTCTTGACCGTCTGAGCACGAAAGGACCATCGTGACCGAAACTTTCGACACCGTGCCGGCTCTCGCCGACTTCCAGGAGGAGGTACGCCACTGGCTGGCGTCCATCGTGGACCCGCGGCCGGCGCCGACTCCAACGGACAAGCCCGACCTCGCGGTGTTCCGTAACCTGTCCGACGAAGACGAACTCGATTTGCTCGATGCCGTCCGGGCGTATCGCCGACAGCGTTTTGATGCCGGCTATGGCGCCGTCACGCTCGCCGTCGAACACGGAGGCCGTGGACTGCCTGCCTCTTTCGCATCGGCGATTGCACAGGCCGAGCGGGAGTTCGACGTCCCACCGTCCACTGAGTTGATCAGCGTCACCACCGGGCTTGTCGGTCCCGCCGTTGCCATGTTCGGAACTGACGAGCAGCGGGCAAATTACGCGAACCCGTTGCTGCGTACCGATCTTCTGGCGTGCCAACTGTTCAGTGAGCCTGGCGCCGGTTCAGATCTGGCCGCTCTGAGTTGTCGAGGTGTCCGGGAGGGCGACGACTGGATCTTCAACGGCCAGAAGGTGTGGTCGTCGGGTGCCAGATTCGCTGATCTGGGCATGCTGCTGGCCAGAACCGACCCCGACGCCCCAAAGCACAGGGGGATCACCGCGTTCCTGATCCCTCTTGATGCAGAGGGCGTCGACATCCGGCCGATTCGGCAGATGAGTGGTGGCGCCTCGTTCAACGAGGTGTTCCTCCAGAACGTTCGGGTGTCGGACAGCATGCGACTCGGTTCGGTCGGTCAGGGCTGGAAGGTCGCCAGTGCCACATTGGCATTCGAACGTACGGCGTCCGGGTCGGTCACCCGGAAGAAGGGCGGTTCGGTCGCCGAACTCGTTGCGTTGGCCAAATCGCTGGGTCTTGTGGACGATCCGCTGGTACGTCAAGACCTAGCGGACGCCTACATACGCTCAGAACTGCGTGCCGCGACCGCCGACCGGGTCGCTCGTGCCGCTGCAGCCGGACGCTCGCCCGGCCCGGCTGCGTCGGTGGGCAAACTGATGGCTTCCGATGTGCTCGGACGTATCGGTGAGATCGCCGCAGACCTGCTGGGCAACAACATCACCGCTGCCGTGGACCCTGATCAGTTCGCCTGGACGGAGCATCTACTGGGCAGTCCGGGCTACCGGCTGGCGGGTGGCACCGACCAGATCCAGCGCAACATCATCGGCGAGCGGGTACTCGGCCTTCCGCCTGAGCCGCGTGAAGACCGCGACAAGCCGTGGTCGCAACGGGACAGACTCTGACGGCGCTACTGGCCGTCTTCACCAGGGCGAGGCACGTCGGCCTCCCAGCGTGCGCGCCGTTCGTCCACCGTCTGTTCCCACCACGGTGTACCGCGTTCGCCGAGAGCCACTTTCGTGGCCTGGACACCCGCTCGTGACTCCGGCGCGCCGCTGGTCCGTTTCACCTCGCGACGCCAGGCCATCAGTATCGAGCGCAACTCGGCACTTCGATCCTCAGGAATCGCGGGATCCGTGGCGCGCCAGCGGCGCCCGCCCACCACGATGTAGCGACCGTCGTCGGTGTGTTCGACTTCCTTGGCCATGTAGCCAGGCTGCCACAGAGCAGGGTGGGGCCCGCAGACCCTCCGGTTGCAGGGAGTTCCTCCGGTTGCAGTCGGGGGATGTGGCCGATGTCGGAGGATGTGGACTGACTCCCGGCCTCAGACCGTCGAGTGGGTGAAGGTGGCGATGAGTTCATCGGCCACCCAGCGGGCCACGCCGACCGGGTACGGAGCGGGCAGACCCAGCACGATGTGCCCGAAGCTCGCATCGACCACTCGGCCGATCGCGTCCCGGGTGCGCTCCGGCTCTTCATAGGAGACCGGCACATGGATCGACCGAGTGATTGAAGCAGGATCGCGACCGATCTCGACGCAGTAGCGATCCAATAAAGCACTGCGCGCGATGACATCGGCGATGTCACCGCCGGGAATGTTCCAGATGTCTGCGTGCTCGGCCACGATGCGCAACACTGCGGCCGAACGCCCGGCGATCAACAACGGCGGATGTTGACGCTGAACAGGTTTCGGATTCTGCAACGCCCCGGTCAGTTGCACGTACTGGCCATCGAAGTCGAACGGCGAGTCCTCAGTCCACAGGCGTTTGATCACGACGCAGGCCTCGGTGAGACTCCCCACCGCATGAGCGACGTCGTGGAACGGCAAGCCGTGCGCGGGGTACTCGCGTCGAGCTTCTGGAGGGTTCGGCCGCGAGCCTGCTCCGATCCCGAAGTCCAACCGGCCGCCGGAGATGATGTCGACTGTGGTGGCGATCTTCGCGAGCATCGCTGGTGGGCGGAATCGGTTGCTGGTGACCAGCAGACCGAGGCGTAGGCGCTCGGTCTGTGCGGCGAGAGCCGAAAGTAGCGTCCAGCCTTCGAAGATCGGCCCGTCGGCGTCACCTCCGATCGGCATGAGGTGGTCGAACAGCCACGCATGTTCGATGTCGGGGATAGCGTCCGCTTCGAGCCACACGCGGAGTATGTCGCGGTAATCGACCTGTTGTTGGGCGGTGAGGATTCCGAAACTGGGGGTGGCCATGAGCATGCGTCCTTGAATGTTAGGTGGCGATGGACGTCAGCGACGTCGCAAAGAGGGGTCGAGGAGGGAAGGAGGGGCGTCCACTTTCTCGTCCGGGGCGATATCTGTTCCGGGGGAGACGATCTCATCGATGGCGTCGAGGATGTCTGACGAGAGCGCCGTGTCGGCGGCCGCAGTCTGGGAATGCAGGTGTGGCAGCGTGCGGGGGCCGATGATCGCACTGGTCACGCCGGGATGAGCGGTGACGAAGCCGAGCGCGAGTTGAATCATGGTCAGGCCCGCCTGGTCGGCGACACCCGCCAGCTGCTCCACTGCCTCCATCTTGGTGCGGTTCACCGGGATCGTGGTGTCGAACCGGGCCGGCATCAGTCCAGAACGGCTGGTTGCGATCTCACGACCTTCGCGGATCGCGCCAGACAGCCAACCCGACGCCAGTGGGCTCCACGCCAAGACACCCAGTCCGTACTCTTGGGTCACCGGCAGCACATGGGTCTCGATGCCCCGCTGCAGAATCGAGTAGCTGGGCTGTTCGGTCACGTACCGGCTCAGGTGGCGTTCACTGGCTGTCCACTGCGCCTGGACGATGCGATATGCGGGGAACGTCGACGATCCGAAGTAGCGGATCTTGCCCGCCCGCTGGAGGTCGGTGAGGGCCGACAGTGTCTCTTCGTCGCTGGTGGTCGGGTCCCAGCGGTGGATCTGGTACAGATCGACGTGGTCTACCCCGAGCCGGCGGAGGCTGTTGTCGAGTTCCATGGTGAGCCAACGGCGGGAGCTGCCTTGATGATTTGGTTCTTCGCCCATCGGCATGTTTGCCTTCGTCGCCAGGATGAGGTCGTCGCGGCGACCGGAGATCGCGCGGCCGACCATCTCTTCGGACTCTCCCTGGCCGTACATGTCGGCTGTGTCGATGACATTGATCCCAGCGTCGAGCGCGGCATCGACGATGGCGCTCGCTTCCGCCTGTGTGGTGCGACCGATGGCGCCGAAGTTCATCGCTCCGAGCGCCAACGTGCTGACCTGGACGCCGGTACGACCCAGGGTGCGGTACTTCATGGTGTTCTCCTCTGACGGTGTGGCGCGAGAGCTGTCCGGCTCTGACATACTGGATAAAGCGGAACAACGTTCCGCAAAGAACGATACGGAACAATGTTCCGTTTGCCAAGCGGAAGGGGTGACGCGGCACTGTGGTGGCCAAACGCACGTCGGAAACGCCCAGCCCTCACGTGGCGGAGATGGACACGGGCACGTCCCAGCCTCGAAAGCGGTCAGATGCGCGGCGAAACGAGAAGACCCTGCTCGATGCAGCGGCTGCCGCGTTCGTCACTTCCGGAGTCGAAGTGCCCGTGCGCGCCATCGCCGCGAGAGCGGGGGTGGGCGTCGGCACCATCTATCGGCACTTCCCGACGCGGGCCGACCTGATCGTCGCCGTCTACCGTCACCAGGTCGAAGAATGCGCGCAGGCCGGTCCGGCGCTCCTGACGTCCGTGACGTCTCCGCACGCCGCGCTCACCCAGTGGATCAATCTGTTTGTCGACTTCCTGGTGACAAAGCACGGTTTGGCCGAGGCCCTGCAGTCGGACGACGCCAGGTTCCAGACCTTGCACAGCTACTTTCTCGAGCGGCTCGTGCCCGTGTGTGCGTCTTTGCTCGAAGCCGGCGCGGCAGCCGGCGAAACCCGTTCAGACGTAGCCGCATTGGAGCTGATGAGGGGCGTCGGCAACTTGTGCATCGGATCGGGTGGCAACTCGAGCTACGACGCACGACGGATGGTCGGACTGCTCATGGACGGATTGCACGTTCGCTGACGCGAGGTATCCGCCGCGGCCTACCCACCACTACTGTCGAGAGATGCCCAAAACCAAGCGCCTCATGCAGGTCTCCGACAGCATCGACATCGCTGCGGACCCCGGTCGTCTGTACGAGATGGTCAGTGACCCGGCCCGGATGGGTGAATGGAGCCCGGAGAACCTGGGTGCAACCGTGGTGAACCCGGCGGCCGACGGTGCAGCTTTTGTGGGGATGGTGTTTCACGGGCGGAACAGACGTGGGAGCGTCAACTGGGTTACACGTTGCACGGTCACCGCTGCCGAGCCCGGTGCGCATTTTGCTTTTCGTGTGGATGCGATCGGCCCGAAGACGCCGCGGCTCAAGGGCCCGATTGCCACGTGGGAGTACAGGTTCCACACCGTGGAGGCCGGTCGCACCCGCGTCACCGAAACGTGGTCCGACGACAGAATCAAGTGGCCTGATGCGGTCGCGGCAGTCTTTGACCGGGTCGCCACGCGAGGCATGACGTTCTCGCAGTTCCAACGCCGGAACATCGCGAAAACGCTTGAAGCACTGCGCACAGCTGTGGAAAGTCGGTAGAGCGGACGTTCGGTGATGTAAGACTGTGCCGATGACCTGGCACCGCATATTCCCGCTCGCCCGCATCACCGGCCATGTTGCCTGGTGGGTGTTCGTGGTGGTGACGTTGTTCGCAGGTGGCATCACCTGGACGGGGGCCAGCGAGTACCTTGGCCCGGCGTCCGGCACGGGGTGGTCGGGAAATCGGCAGGCCTACAGCGAGATCACAGCTCCGGTCGCCATCGCCAACTTCACCGGCTCGTCGTCGTTCGAACACGATCCGTGGACGCAGCTCGAGGTGTTGTCGGTGATTGCGTTCGCAGTGGTGATCCTCGCAGCTGTTGCCGAGGCCATCTCGGTACGCCGGTTGGTGCCTGGGGCCGTGACGGTTGCGGCGCCGTGCGTTGCCTTCGGGTTGCTGTTGTTGGCAACTCCCGGCGTCCTCGACAGTGTTCGGTTCGGGACGATGCAGACGCTGGGATTGGTGCTGGTCGCGGTTGCGATGCGTGAGGTGTGGGCTCGCCGGTTTGCCCCGCGCTCGGGGATCGGTACTTCAGGCAAGCCGTGACAAAAGTCGATGCCGGCCCCGTGAACGGGACCGGCACCGACGTGATCTGTTCTGTCAGTTGATCAAACGATCACTTCAGGTCGAAGCGATCATTGTTCATGACCTTCACCCATGCGGCGACGAAGTCGTTGACGAACTTGTCCTTGGCGTCGTCCTGGGCGTAGACCTCCACGAGCGCACGCAGCTGAGAGTGCGATCCGAACACCAGATCGACATCCGTCGCGGTCCACTTCGGAGCACCCGTCGACCGGTCGCTGCCCTGGTAGATGCCGGCATCGGAGTCGGATGCCTTCCACTCGGTGCCGATGTCGAGCAGGTTGACGAAGAAGTCGTTTGTCAACGTGCCCGGGCGGTCGGTGAAGACGCCGTGCTTGGTGTCGCCGTGATTGGCACCCAGTGCGCGCAGACCACCGACCAGAGCGGTCAGCTCCGGAGCGGTCACGTCCAGCATGTAAGCGCGGTCGAGCAGCAGCACCTCCGCTGGTGTCTTCTCTCCGGTGCGAACGAAGTTGCGGAACCCGTCGGCCCGCAGTTCGAGCACCTTGAACGACTCCGCATCGGTCTCCTCCTGCGAGGCATCGGTGCGACCGGGGGTGAACGGCACCGTGACACCGTGGCCGGCGTCCTGTGCCGCCTTTTCCACAGCAGCGGACCCGGCGAGCACGATCAGGTCGGCCAGCGAGATCTTCTTGCCGCCCGAACCGTTGAAGTCCTGCTGGATCTGCTCGAGAACCGTGAGCACCTTCGACAACTCGGCAGGCTCATTGGCCTCCCAGTTCTTTTGCGGCTCAAGGCGAATACGTGCACCGTTCGCACCACCGCGCATGTCGGTGCTGCGGTAGCTGCTGGCCGACTTCCAGGCGGTGTTGACCAGCTGAGCCACCGACAGGCCGGAGTCGAGCACCTTGCTCTTGAGCGACGCGATGTCCTGGTCGTCGACCAGTTCATGGTCGACTGCTGGAACCGGGTCCTGCCACAGCTGTGCCTCGGGGACCCAGGGGCCCAGGAAGCGGGTGACGGGTCCCATGTCGCGATGCAGGAGCTTGTACCAAGCCTTGGCAAAGGCCTCGGCGAGCTGCTCGGGGTGATCGAGCCAGCGGCGGGTGATCTCGCCGTAGATGGGGTCTTCACGCAGGGCGACGTCGGTGACCAGCATGGTGGGGGCGCGGCCCGGTCCGTCGAACGGATCGGGGATGGTGCCCGCTCCGGCACCGTCCTTGGCGACGAACTGCCATGCGCCGGCGGGGCTCTTGGTCAGTTCCCACTCGAAGCCGTAGAGGTTCTGCAGGAACCCGTTGCCCCACTGGGTGGGGGTGGAGGTCCACACGACCTCGAGGCCGCTGGTGACGGTGTCCTCGGCCTTGCCCTTGCCGTAGCCGTTCTTCCAGCCCAGACCCTGCTGCTCCTTGGGCGCGCCTTCGGGCTCGGGACCGATCTTATCGGCGTTGTGGGCGCCGTGGGTCTTGCCGAAGCTGTGTCCACCGATGATCAGCGCAGCGGTTTCCTCGTCGTTCATGGCCATGCGGCCGAACGTCTCGCGGATGTCCTTGGCTGCCGCGATGGGGTCGGGTTTGCCTTCTGGCCCTTCGGGATTGACGTAGATCAGGCCCATGGTGGTGGCGCCGAGCTGCTCGTTCAGCTCACGTTCGCCTTCGTAACGCTTGTCGGTGCCCAGCCATTCGTCCTCAGGACCCCAGAACACCTCTTCGGGCTCCCAGATGTCTGCCCGGCCGAACGCGAAACCGAAGGTCTGGAAACCCATTGACTCGAGTGCGCAGTTGCCGGCGAAGACCAGGAGATCGGCCCACGAGATCTTGCTGCCGTACTTCTGCTTGACCGGCCACAGAAGCCGGCGGGCCTTGTCGAGGTTTGCGTTGTCGGGCCAGCTGTTGAGCGGCGCGAAACGCTGTGCGCCCTGACCGCCGCCACCGCGTCCGTCGAACACCCGGTAGGTGCCCGCCGAGTGCCAGCTCATGCGGATGAACAGGCCGCCGTAGTGCCCGTAGTCGGCCGGCCACCAGTCCTGCGACGTGGTCATCAGGTCGATGACGTCGGCCTTGAGTGCCTCCACGTCGAGCTTCGCGAACTCTGCTGCGTAGTCGAAGTCCTCACCCAGCGGGTTCGACTTGGACGTGTGCGCGTGCAGGATCGACAGGTCGATCTGTTCCGGCCACCAGTCCTTGTTGGTGAGCGGGGCATGCCCCTTGGGCTTCGGCGATGGGATCGCCGGGTTCTCGCTCTCACTGGCGGTAGCGGTTCCGGCGTCTGAATGGGGCGGGCGACTATCGGAGGTCACTGCGTTCCTTTCGCGGTTAGGTTGATCGGGCTGTGATCACGGGCTGTGATCAAACTCTGGTCGCGTCGGCACAATCGGGGCACAGACCCCAATAAGTGACCTCGGCTTCGTCGAGCAGGAATCCGTGCGAGTCCGAAGCGCTGAGACACGGCGCTTCTCCGACCGCGCAGTCGGCATCGGCGATCACGCCGCACGCGCGGCACACCACGTGGTGGTGATTGTCGCCGACCCGGGATTCGTACCGTGCGACGTGGCCGGCCGGTTGTATCCGGCGCACGAGCCGTGCAGTTGTCAACGCGCCCAGCACGTCGTAGACGGCTTGGCGCGAGACGGAGGGCAGCACTGCGCGCACGAGACCGAAAACGGTGTCGGTGTCGGCGTGCGGATGACTGTCCACGGCTTCCAGAACGGCCACCCTGGGTTGGGTGACGCGGAGGTCTGCGGCGCGTAGCCGTTCCGCGTTGTCCGATGTGGTGGCCATGGTGACCACGATAAGCAAAGTGTCGGCCCGATGGGAAGGTTTTTCTGGAATCAGTCAAAAAAAGATTCTCTGCGGAGTGGTCAGGCGTCGAGGGCGTCCAGTGCCGCGACCACAGAGGCCATGACGGCCCGCCAGTGGGTGCGCTGTTGTTCTCGCTCGCCTGCATCGAGCAGTCGCTCCTGGTGGAAGCGGATCATCGTCTTGCCGGGTCCGCCGGCCCTCACCGCGAGCTGCACGGTGCTGTCGTGATCCCAGTGGGGTGGCTGCCACGTCAGTCGGATCCGGTCATGCGGGTGGAAAGTCCTTGTCTCGCCGACGATTCCGTCTTGGGTCTGGTATGCCCGACCCTTTTCGTCCAGCACCGACACCCCGTGCCCGAGCCACAGTGGCGTCCCCTCGGCCGAGGTGAGGAAATCCCAGACGACATCGATCGGACAATCCACCGTCTTCGAGACACCGATCTGCCACCCCGCGTCCTTGGTTTGACCGGTCTCGCGCGAGCTCATCGCATGACGGCGGCGATCGCGGACAGCTCGACGAGTGCGCCGGGGACCGCCATCGATGAGACCATCGCCGCCGCGATCAAGGGCGGATCGCCTGTCGGGTCGAGAGCTTGTGCGGCAACGGCATAACCAGCGGTGAGGTCGATGCCGTCGACCGCGAACAGCGTCATGCTCACCACGTCCGACATCGTCGCCCCGGCGGCGGCCAACGCGGTCTGCAGGTTCTTCATGACCTGTGCGGTCTGGGCTCCGACGTCGTCACCACCGACGATCGCCCCGGTGGCATCGACCGCGTTCTGGCCGCCGATGTAGATGGTGGTGGCGCCAGGCGGGACGACGGCAACGTGACTGAACGCCGGGCTGCGTACCAGCTTTTCGGGTCTGAGCAATGTGATTGTGTCCATGGAGGTGAAGCTAGACCAATACCCTGCCAAGAACTGTCAGGGTTTGGCATCATCATCAACGAAATGTCCACACCGACCGGTCGTCGCCTGCAGATGCTGGCGATCTTGCAGTCGAACCCGGGTATCAGCGCGGGCCGGCTGGCCGATCGTCTCGATGTCACCGAGCGCACGGCGCGACGCGATGTGGAACATCTCCGAGATCTGGGCTATCGGATCGACGCCGAACCTGGCCGTTTCGGGGGGTACACGCTCGCCGCCGGATCGGTGACTCCACCTCTCGTCCTCGACGCCGACGAGGCACTGGCGGTCGCCCTCGGGCTGCACGGGTCGGTGGGGGTCGGGGGACTGGCTCCCGCCGCGGTCACCGCACTCGCCAAGTTGACCGAGACCATCCCGTCGCGCCTGCGCGGGCGGTTCGAGGCGGTGGCGGCAGCCGAGGCGCTCGAGGGTGGCGAGATGGTGTCTGCAGACGCGGGTGTGCTCGTCACCTTGGCGCTTGCGTGCCGATCAGGGGAGGCCGTCCGCTTCCGGCATCGCCGACGCACAGATCACCGTGGCGAGGCACGCGATGTTCAGCCACTGAATCTCGTCCGGGCAAGTGGGCGTTGGTATCTGGTGGGCAACCAGCGTGGATCGCAGCAGTGGCTGACCTACGCCCTCGACCGAATCAGCGATGTGAGGCCGCTGGGCACGAGGTTCGGTACCCCGCCCCCACCCCCCGATGCCGCGGCCTTTGTAGCAGACGCCTTCGCTCACGGCTGGCGGCACCACATCCGGGTGCGGCTGTACATGTCGGGCGACGAAGCGAGACGAATAGTGCGTCCGGTGGTCGGCTCGGTCACCGACGACGGCGACGATTGCGTTCTGACGCTTGGTGCCGACGACCTGGATTGGGCTGCGCGCTGGCTGATTTACCAAAACTTCGACTTCGATGTGCTGGAGCCGCCCGCACTGAACGACAGGTTGCGTGCGCTCGGGACATGGATCGCACACCGGTACGGCGAGGCGTCAGGCCTCGAGTCTGGCACGGACGGCGGAGAGCCGCTGACGTAGCTCGGCCTCGTCGATCACGCCACGATCCAGGAGGGAGTGCGCTAGCGAGATCAACTGGCTCTCGGGGTAGGGCACATCCGCATAGATCGTCGATGACAAGCGGTCCTCGTCATCCCTACGGTCGGTGACACTCGGCGCTTGTGCAGAAGCGGCTCGATCGAGCGCGTCACAGACGCCATCAAGACTGGTCTTCCACGGCGGTACCGGGTTCTCGACGCCGTATTTCTGCGCCATTGTCGGCCACACCTGCCCTCGTTCGACGATCTCGGCGAGCGGTGCGTAGTCGCTCTTGCTCCCGGAAGTGCTGTCTCCCATATCAATTGTCCTCTGCGGGGTGGATGGCGGCCCGTGTCTCGGTGATGACATTGGTGGTCACGCCGGGTTTCGGCAGCGCCACCCCGATGAGGCTGTCGCGGGTGATGATCTCGGCGAGCTCGTCTTCGCTCCAACCCTCGGTGCCAGGCGGTTGCATGGGCATCACCATGAATCGGTGCTTTTGATTCGAATCTTGCACCCGCACAGCAACATCGTCGGGAAGGTAGAGACCGAATTCGGCGAGTACCTGACGGGGCCACCGAACCATGCGGCGCCGGTAATTGGGGGTGCGGTACCACTCTGGCGAGTTGCCGAGGATGGGTCGCGGATAGCAGGAGCACAGCGCGCAGACGATGACGTTGTGAACGGTGGGGGTGTCTTCCAGAATGGAGAAGGCAGTGAAATCGCTGGGGGTTCCGAATCCGGTGGGTTCGAGCCAATCGACACCGACCTCCTTGCTTGCCGCCATCGGTTCACTCAGGGCGAGTTGTTTGAACTCGGGATCGAGCCAGGCGCGAGCAACGAGGCGCGCCGCGGGCGTCGGCCCGATCTGCTCCGCGAACTCGGTGAACAGCCGGTGCTCTTCTGCGGTGAAAAGTCCTTTCTCGATGCAGAGTTCGCGCAACGCGATCTCGAGCACCTCGAAATCGGTCACCTCATCGACCATCGGGGCGACAGTCCGCTCGTGGTCGTGGTCGTGGTTGTGGTTGTGCTCGGTCATTCCCCCTGTCCTTCCCCTACGCCGATGCAAGCCACCGTTGCGGTATCTCGGTGCGCAGGATGTCATCTGGTGTGCCGGTATAGCCCTCCCACAGCTCCGCCATCTCGAACCCGACGACGTAAAACCACTCCGGTTTCGCGTCCTCGCGACCCCATGTCTCGTCTTCGGGTGCCGGACTCTCGTAGGCGACGGATTCGATCCGTCCATGGGCTCCGCGCACATACTCGGGTGTGCGGGTGTAGAGCAGCACCGGGAGTTCGCGGACGAGGACGCGATCGCCAACTGCGAACGCGGGCTCACCGGCCCGTCCCGCGTAGATCTGCGGATCCCCGATTCCCACCGCGTGCCGATGATGGGTGTTGCGTATGACGCCGGACCCGTCGCCCTCGTGGCGCGGTGTGGCCTCGAGTCTGTTGCCGGACAGTCCGTCCGGGTAGCGGTTCTGGACTTCCAACATTCGCTCGGCGAGTTCTCCGAGCCCGATGTGGTGCTTCTCTACGAGTATTTGCGCAACGGCGTAAAGCCAACGGCCGTAATACGGTATCCCGAGGTACACCGCTCGGCCGACGTCGACGTTGCCGATGCGCCGGCGTTCTTCGGACAGCCAGATTCCCCGCCACGCGAGAACCTCGCACATCACGTATGTCATGTGCTCCCAGTACTCGTACGCCTTGTTCTCGTACTTCAACGGCGCATCGGGTTCGCCGCCGACGTCGTGAACGGGCTTCATGTACGCGACAAACCGTTTGTGGTCGAGAAGGTCTGGTGTCGGTGCGTCAGGGAGTTCGGGATAGGACGACTGAAGTCGGGCGATCAGGTCGAGTTGCTCGGCGCGTTCTCGTGAGGTGCTCATACGCCCTCCTCAGGAGTCGCACCTTCGGCGTGTTCGAGCAGTGAATGTACTCCGCGTTCTTATCGGGCGAACCGAATTCGGAAATATTCGATGGGGAAGAACTCACCGATCAAGTGAGACCTCTTGGGCAAGACGGGAGAGCTTATCGGGATTGCGCACGATGTAGAGGCCCGTGATCTTGCCCTCGTCGAACCTGAACGACACCGCATTGTCGATCTGTCCATCGATGCTGACGATGATAGCGGGGGAGCCGTTGATCAGGACTCGCTCGGTGGACACCGATCCCTCGATTCGTGGCAGGCCGCCGGCGAGGAGTCGTGCCACGCGGTCGGACCCGACGATGGGGCGCACAACGGCCTTCTTGACACCGCCTCCGTCGCCGAGGAGAACCACATCAGGTGCGAGGAGGTCGACCAGCTCTTGCAGATCACCCGTTTCGACGGCGTGCTGAAAGGCTTGCAGGGCAACCCGCGATTCGTCGGGACTCACAGAGCCTCGCGGTCGGCGAGCGGCAACGTGAGCGCGGGCTCGGTGAGCAATCTGTCTGACGGCGGCGGAGGTCTTGTCGACGGCGATCGCGATCTCGTCATACGGAAGGTCGAACACCTCCCGCAATACGAACACCGCCCTCTCGGTGGGTGCAAGAGTCTCCATCACGAGCAGCATCGCCATCGACACGCTCTCGGCCAGCTCGACGTCATCCGCCACATCGGGTGCTGTCAGCAACGGTTCCGGCAGCCATTGGCCGACATAGGACTCACGTCGGCGTCCCAGCGTCCGCAACCGTGACAGTGCCTGGTGGGTGGCGATTGTGACCAGATACGCGCGCTCGTTACGCACGTCGTCGAGGTCGACTCCCGCCCAGCGCATCCAGGTCTCTTGCAACGCATCCTCGGCGTCGGCAGCCGAACCGAGGATCTCGTAGGCAATCGTGAACAGCAGATTGCGATGAGCGAGGAACACGTCGGTCGCGGCATCAGAATGTCCGCCGGGGGCGCCGGCTGCGGTCAGGGGCTCGTCGGTCATCGGTGCCTTCCTTGCGTTGGTCGCTTGTTCCCATCAGACGCCCGTGTCGGCGAATGTGTGACACCTGGCTGGGGGTGTCACAACCGGAGGCGCGCCGACATCTCGTGGTTGTCGCATTCCGCGACAGACACCATCTCAAGTGAGGACATGATCAATGGTTGCCCGATTCGACATGCTCGACAATGACGTCGCCGCGAAGTTCAGCAAGCGGTTCCTCAACGCCGGCCTGGTAATCGACGATTCGCCACTGCCGAGATCGACCCAGGAACTGGTCAAGATTCGCGCCAGTCAGATCAACGGGTGTGGATTCTGCACGGACATGCACACCAAGGAGGCGGCTGCGGCCGGGGAAACATCGACGCGGCTCAATTTGATTGCCGTGTGGCGTGAGGCAACCGTGTTCACAGACGCCGAGCGTGCTGCGTTGGCTCTCACCGAAGAAGCCACCCGACTCGCCGATCATCACCGCGGCGTCCGCGATGGAACCTGGGCGGAGGTGCGCAAACACCACGACGACGATCAGGTTGGCGCCCTGATTTGTCTCATCGCATTGATCAACGCAGCCAATCGGATCAACGTGATCGTGAAGACGCCGGCAGGCGGCTATGTCCCAGGCATGTTCGCGCAGATGGCGAACTGATCGGTGCGTGTGCGGCCGGGCGACGCACTCAGCGGCAGCAGGAGGGGTCGAGAACCTGCCGCAGGGCCTGCAACGCGTCGGTGTGGGCGCGGTAGTAGACGTTCATGCCGCGTCGCTCCGGCCGCACCATGCCCGCCTTCTTGAGCTGTCCGAGATGGTGACTGACCGTCGGCTCGGACAACTTCACGGCCGCGGCGAGGTCGCAGGTGCACACCTCACCCGACTCAGCCGTGAGGAGAATCGACATGAGCTTGATCCTCACCGGGTCGGCAAGTGCCTTGAGCCGCAACGCAACTTCCAGCGCGGCCGCATCGTCCATCGGTGACGCCGAGACCGGCGCGCAGCAGATGGGTGCCGTCATGTCGATCACCGGAAGAGTCTTGGGCATGCCTGAACTCTACCGACTTCCTTGACATATGTCGAAAAGGTAGCCAGGGTGGGTGTGGCAAGTAATTCGACGTATGTCTCACAGGTGGAGGTCAAACCATGTCCCGTATGCAGCTGGCACTCAATGTTGACGATCTGGACCAGGCGGTCGCGTTCTACTCGAAATTGTTCGACGTCCCGCCGGCCAAACTCAAGCCCGGATATGCGAACTTCGCGGTGACCGAACCTCCACTGAAGTTGGTCCTGCTGGAAAACCCGGGCAAAGGCGGAACGATCAACCATCTCGGGGTCGAGGTGGAGTCGAGCGAGAAGGTTCACAACGAAATCGCCCGACTCAGTGGCGAAGGACTCTTCACCGAAGAAGAGATCAACTCGACATGCTGCTTTGCCACCCAGGACAAGGTGTGGGTGACCGGCCCGGCGGGTGAAAAGTGGGAGGTGTACACCGTCTTCGCGGATTCGGACACGTTCGGCACCAGCCCGAAATTGTTGTTGGACAGCAGTACCGAGGCGAGCCCGACTGATTCGGTGTGCTGTGCTTCAGCTACAGGGGAAGATCTCAGCAAGTCCTGCTGCTAGTTGGTTCGTTCCTGGTCCGCCCCGCTCGGGGTTCTGGCTGTTGCTCGGTCTGTAGCGCGAGCTTCTCTGAGTTTGGTGAGCTGATTAGAAACCCCGCTCGGTGTTCTCGCTGGCGCTCGCGCCGCAGACCGAGCAGGCCCGCGTACCGGCTCGGTGTCCTTGTCGACGCTCGTCCCGCAGACCCAGCCTTCGCGCGTTTCGCTAGCTGCCCACCGAGTCCGCCCGGGGTCCTCGCTGTTGCTCGGCCTGTAGTGCGATCGTGTGCGAGTTTCGTGCCCTGACGCGCTACCCGGCTCGCCTTCCTCGCCGTTGCTCGGCCTGTAGCGCGAGCTTCTCCGAGTTTGGTGAGCTGACCAGAAACCCCGCTCGGTGTTCTCGCTGGCGCTCGCGCCGCAGACCGAGCCTCCCCGAGTTTTGTGAGCTGCCCACCGAGCCCCCTCGCTGGCGCTCGCGCCGCAGGCTGAGCTGACCCGCGACCGGCTCGGGGTTCTCGCTGTTGCTCGGCCTGTAGCGCGAGCTTCCCCGGGTTTCGTGGGCTGACCACCGAGCCGCTCGAACAGCTCAGGTCAATCGGGCGATGAGGTCGGTGACCCGGGTTGCGATGTCGTCGCGGATCACGCGCATCCGGTCGATGCCCTCGACCCCCCGCAGTGATGGTTCATCGGTGTCCCACACCTCGAGTGTCGTTCCCTCGGGAGGGTTCACCTGCGCGGCTGTCCCGACGACCACGGTCACGTCAGCGGCGCGCATCAGGTCGTCGGTGAGCTGGCGGGGCCGGTGATCGGAGACATCCACCCCGACCTCGGCGAGAGTCTGGGCGGACAGCTCGTTCACCCGGCCATCGACCTTCGCATCGGTGCCCGCTGAGCCTGCGGACAGCTTGGCGCCGGCGATCTTCTGGGCGAGGCCCTGCGCCATCACCGACTTGCCCCTGTTGCTCACGCATACGAACAGCACGCTGGGAACCCTGTTGGCCATTGGCTTTTCGTCAGACATTGCGCGTCGCGCCCTCTGACCGGGAGGAAGGTTGCGGGGTGAAGCGTCGACGCAGGGCGAGCGACACGTACACCAGTGCGACGAGGACCGGCACTTCGATCAAGGGCCCGACAACGCCGGCGAGCGCTTGCCCCGACGTGGCGCCGTAGGTGGCGATGGCGACGGCGATCGCGAGTTCAAAATTGTTGCCCGCCGCGGTGAACGCGAGTGTGGTGGTGCGTGCGTACCCCAGCCCCATCGCAGCCCCGAACGCGTATCCGCCACCCCACATGACCGCGAAGTACACCAGTAGCGGGAGCGCGATCCGGACCACGTCGAGAGGCTGCGACGTGATCTGATCACCCTGCAACGCAAAGAGAATGACGATCGTGAACAACAGCCCGTACAGCGCCCAGGGGCCGATTCGCGGTAGGAAGGTTGTCTCGTACCACTCTCGGCCTTTGCGCTTCTCGCCGAG
The DNA here is from genome assembly GCF_000506245.1 of Williamsia sp. D3. NCBI lineage: Bacteria > Bacillati > Actinomycetota > Actinomycetes > Mycobacteriales > Nocardiaceae > Williamsia > Williamsia sp. D3. The sequence continues at coordinate 169,109 of NZ_AYTE01000020.1, forward strand.
ATAACGGGACAGGAACCCGGCGATGAGCGGGATTCCCAGGAAGATCAGCACGGATTGCGCGATCTGCCAGGGCGACGCCTCGATGGTGGTCTGTTCCAGGCCCAACCACCCCGGGAGTACTGAGAGGTAGAACCACCCCAGCACGGCGAACATGACCACCTGGAACACCGAGTTGATCGCGACCAGCACTGCGGCAGCTTCGCGATCACCGCACGCGAGGTCGTTCCAGATGATCACCATCGCGATGCACCGTGCCAGCCCGACGATGATGAGGCCGGTCCGGTACTCGGGCAGATCTGGGAGGAACAGCCATGCCAGGGCGAACATCAGTGCGGGGCCGATCAGCCAGTTCAGCACCAACGAGCCCACCAGCAGTCGTTTGTCGCCGGTCACGGAGTCGAGACGGTCGTAGCGGACCTTGGCGAGCACCGGGTACATCATGATCAGCAACCCGATGGCGATGGGCAGCGAGACGCCGTCGACCGAAATCGCGGACAGCGCGTTGTTCAGTCCGGGGATCAGCCGGCCGAGCGCCAGGCCGACGACCATCGCGACGCCGATCCACACCGGCAGGAAGCGGTCGAGTGTGGACAGCTTCGCGACGACCGCCGGTCTGTCGGCCGCGTTTGTCGCCGTGTTCACGATGTCACCAGAGCCTCATCGACGGTGTGCAGAGATCGGACATGTCGAGTGTCGCCGAAAGCTGTTGCAGCGTCGCAGGTATCACCCGGTAGTAGACCCAGGTCCCGCGGCGCTCACAGTCGAGCAGGCCGGCCTGCCGGAGCACCTTCAGATGATGCGAGATCGTCGGCTGGGACAGGTCGAATGAGTCTGATATGTCGCAGACGCATGCTTCGCCGCCGAGGTGACTGGCAATCAGGCTCAGCAGCCGCAGCCGTACCGGGTCTCCCAACGCCTTGAACATGCGCGCCAGCTGGACGGTGCGGTCCATGCTGAGCGGTTCGTGGACCAAGGGCGAGCAACAGGCTTCATCGCCGGACGGGTTCGGACTTTGATTCGACACCGATCTATATTGACAGGTGTCGATGCAGTGCGCCAAATGAACATCGGGCGAACGCGTCGGCCGCGCCTCTCCCTGTGGTCAGGCGTTCACCAGGCCAGAGCCGTGGCCAGTCGCTCGCGATGCATGGCACTGCCGCCGAGCAGTTGGGCGTCGGCGCGCGCTCGACGAAAATAGAGATGGCAGTGGTGTTCCCACGTGAAGCCGATGCCGCCGTGTAACTGCACGGCTTCGGCACTCACTGTCCGGTAGGCGTCCGAACACCAGGCCCTAGCGACGGCCCCGGCCTCGGTCCGGTCATCGGACTCGACTGCGCGGCTCACTGCCGAGCGACTCGACTCGACGAGGACAAGCAGATCCGCGAGGGTGTGTTTGACGGCTTGGAAGCTGCCGATGGCCCGACCGAACTGCCGGCGCTCTTTCACATAGTCGACCGTGTGATCGAGGCTGGCCTGAGAACCGCCGAGTTGCTCGGCTGCCAGCACGATGCACGCTGTATCGAGGGCCGGAAGCACTGCAGCAGAGGCATTTCCACCGGTGGTGAGCCGGATCGCCGGGACGGCAGCCAGATGGACCGAGGCCTGAGCGCGCGTGAGGTCGAGGGTTTCAATGGGATGGACGCCCACGCCGGCTGTGGCCGCCGCGACGACAAAGATGTCGGGACCGTCTGCGGTGTTCGCGGCGACGACAATCCATGTCGCTCCCGCGGCGCCGAGCACGGCCGGGGCGTGTCCGTCGATCACCCACCCGCCGTCGACTTCGGTTGCAGCAAAGAGTAATTCGTCAGTCGACCACCACCCCCGTCGGTCGAGCCCTGCGAATGCCGCAGGCGCGCCCTCGGCGATCTCCGTCAGGACGTCGTCGGGAGGCGTGGGTGTGCCCAGTAGGACCTGGCCGGCGATGACGGTGGAGAGAAAGGGGACCGGCAGCAGTGCGGCTCCGAGCTCTTCGGCCACCACCGCCAGTTCGGGGAGACCGCCAAGACCTCCCAGGTCTTCGGGCAAGCCCAGTGCGCCGATACCGATCTGCTCGGCCAGCACCGACCACGCTCTGGCATCCCAGCCAGGGCCGTCGGCGTCCAGCCGACGGCACAGGGCCGGCCCGCCGAGGTCGGCAGCGGCATCACGGACTGCAGTACGCAGGTCATCGAGTTCGGTACTCAGCGCCCATCACCTGCTTTCGAGTGCCGCGTGCGCAGCAGCCAGCCGGGCCACCGGGACACGACGCGGCGAACACGAGACATAGTGCAGTCCAACAGAATCCAGGAAGGCGATCGACGCAGGATCGCCGCCGTGTTCGCCGCACACGCCGAGCTTCACCTCGGGTCGTGCCTGCTGTGCACTGCGGACGGCCATCGAGATCAACGCCCCGACACCATCGGTGTCCAGTACGGCGAAGGGACTGTCGTCGAGCAGTCCGTGTTCGAGATAGTGGGTGAGCATGGACTTTTCGACGTCGTCCCGCGAGAACCCATAGGTGAGCTGCGTCAGATCGTTGGTGCCGAACGAGAGGAACTGCGCGTCTTCGGCCAACGATTCGGCCAGCAAGGCGGCGCGGGGTGTCTCGACCATGCTGCCCACGAGATACGGAATCGTCACGCCGGTGTCCTGCTCAACATCCGCTGCGGCCGAACGCACCTGCTCGATCGCTTTGGACAGCTCGCCGGGCAGTGACACCAGCGGGATCATCACCTCGAGTTGTGGTTGCAGCCCTTCGCCGTTCACGGTCACCCACGCCCGGAACAGCGCCTCGGCCTGTGCCGGATACAGCTTCTGTTGCACCATCGCGAACCGCACACCCCGCAATCCGAGCATCGGATTCGATTCATGGGTGTCGGCGGCGCGCTGGGCTTGCGCCTCGTCGCGGTACTCGCCGTCGGCAGGCAGGAACTCGTGGAGCGGAGCGTCGAGAAGGCGAACCGTGATCGGCCGGTTCCCGACCACTCGCAGCAGGTCGGTGAAGTCGCTCTGCTGGGCCGTGGTGAGAGCGGCGATCGCCTCGATCTCTTCAGCCTCCGATTCTGCGAGTACCAGGCGCTGCACCAGAGGAAGCTGATCGCCGAGGAACTGATGTTCGGTGCGGCAGAGGCCGATTCCCTCGGCACCGAGCCGAAACGCCGTTGCGGCGTCCTCGGCGTTGTCTGCATTGGTGCGCACCCTCAGGCGCCGGATCTCGTCGGCCCACCCGAGCAGTACCTCGAGTTCGGCCGATGGCTCGGCGGGGCGGATCGTCACGGTGCCGCAATACACGTCTCCCGTGCGCCCGTTGACCGACACGGTGTCCCCTTCACGGAGCGTCACCTCACCGGCGGTGACCGTGCCCGCGTTCGCGTCGATTCGTAGCGTCGTCGCTCCGCAGACAGCCGGCCGTCCCGCCCCCCGTGCGACAACCGCGGCATGCGATGCCAGCCCGCCGTTCGATGTGACCACCGCGGTGGCCGCGAGCAGGGCAGGCACGTCTGCCGGGCTCGTCTCGGATGCGACGAGGATGACGTTCTTGCCCTGGCCTGCGAGCGCAATCGCGCGGTCGCTCGACAGAGCGATCTCACCGATCGCAGCGCCGGGAGAGGCCGGTAGCCCGCGTGCGAGCAATTGTTCGGACCCGGTCAGTTTGAGCTGGGCGTGCAGGAGGTCTTGCATCAGGTCTGGTTCGAGCATGCGAACGGCTTCGCTGCGGTCGATGGAGCCTGCGGTCGCGAGATCCACCGCGAGGTGCGTGATCGCGCGTGGGCCGGGGTGTTCGACCGCCTGGGCACTCAGCAATGCCAGCTGGCGGTCTCGCACCTCGAACTCGACCTCTGCGACTCCACGCAGATGCGGCTCGAGGGTTGCGAAGATCTGGTCCAGGATCTGGACGCCGCCCGGTGTCTGGTCAAGGGGGTCGCCGGGGCCCGGATTCGGGTCGGCCCGGCGAACGCCGAGATGAAACACGCCGTGGGGTGCGAAACGGCCGGTCTCGAGGTCGCGGCTGATGGCCGATCCGTACCCGGACTCGTTCCACGAGCCCAGACGCAGCGCTCGGACATGCAGGGCGATCCCGAGATCGTCGGGGAGCGACAACGCCCTACGGGCCCGCTGGCCTCGAGGTGACGCCCACCGAGCCAGCATCGCCTTGGCCGCCAGGCCCAGTTGTTCGGCCGGGTCGGCGGGAAAGGGTGCACCTGTCGATTCTTCGATCAGCTCCAGCAGCGCGGGCACCTGGGCCCTGCTGTCGGGATGGTCGTCCGCGAGGTCGTCGAGGTCATCGACATCCACGTCGAGCGCGTTCTCGGCGACGAACCGCAGATTCGCGGCCCAGGAGTCGTAGATGTCGCGTTCGCGTCCGATGACTTCCACCAGCGCGTCGATGTTCCGGCTGGACAAGCCGATGACCGAGATGGCGGGCGGTAGAGCCGACACGGGTACGGGCGCGCTGCAGCGTAGATGCATGAGCATGGGCCGACGCTCTGTACGCACAGCCGGCCAGATGCCTCGGACCGCGAGCTTTTCGAGCAGGTCGATCGCCGTGGTGGCGGTCTGGTGATCTTGCAGGCCGGATCCGGCGCCGATCGGCACCGTCAATCCTGGGACGACGGGCAGGCCGAGGGCGACGAGGTTGTCCATCTCGACGCCGTGCACGCCGAGCACGTCTGCGCCGAGTCCGCGGGCACGTCCCTGGCCGTACGGGACGGCGGCGCGGGTCGTTGCCGGGAATGTGTTCTCCGACAACGTCATCGGGATGAACCCGAAACGAGCTCCTCCTCGAGTGCCTCGTCCTCGGCGCGGGTGACACCGAGCATCATCAGAACGTGCTGGTGCAGCCACATCCAGACGGTGTGGTAGCCGTCGGTGAGGGGTGAGGTGAGGGATGCGGTGTCGCCGTCGTCGAACCGTTCGAGCGCGACTCCGAGACGGTCGCGGTATTCGGTGAGTTCGGGGGCCTGTTTGCCTGCCCGCCGCAGCATCTTCGAGACCGCCGAGTGGATGTCGTCGAGACGATCCCGGATGGAGGCGTCGTACTGGGCGTCCGAGTGGTCGTTGGCCGAGCCGTCCGGTCGGCACTGCCACGCGGTGCACAGTTCACGCAGCTGCCGGTTGACGGGAAGAAAGGCGTGGAGGAAGTCCCGCACGGCCTGCTCCTGCGCGCTGCCCTCCGGCAGACGGACCAGGCGGCCTGCCTCAGCAATACCCGCGGGGGTCGGCATCACCATCGGACCCTTGGCGATGGCATGCCCGGCGTCGACGACTATCTGCAGCTCAGGGGCGATCGGCCCACGGGACATGCCCTTCACAACAAGATTGATCAGCTCGGCCGACGCTGTGGCCGGTGCAGAGTTGTTGATCGCGAGGTCGTTCATGGTGCTCCTCGAACGGGTCCCGGCTGCGGGACGGCGGATGGCGAGAGTGGTCGGTGCCTCGCTCTCGGAGACTGTGACCGTGCTCATAACGTACCCAAATAGTAGTGGAAGTCAAGAAAGAACACCCAAACTATGTACAGACTTGAAACCGAAGAGTTACTTGACACCGAATCCGCAAAGTAGTTTACGCTGGCTGTGATGGCCGCCACTCGGTGTTCATCGCACGACGAAGTGGAGGCGCCCCCAATGGACGATCGCACCGAGCTCTATATCGACGGCACGTGGGTGCCGTCGGACGGTGGAGGCACGATCGACGTCTTCGAGGCGGCGACCGGCGGCCTGCTGGCCCGCGTTCCCGCAGGTACAGAAGCTGACGTCGACGCTGCGGTGGCAGCGGCAAAGAGGGCGTTCCCGTCGTGTTCACAATCGCCGGTGGCCGACCGCGTTGCGCTGCTCCGACGCTTCGCCGACGAACTCCTGCAGCGCGAGGACGAGTTGGCCGAGACGATGGCGCGAGAGGTCGGAACCCCCATCGCGCGGTCACGGAGCGTGCAGGTGGGCCTGGGCGTGACGATCTTCCGAACGATGGCCGACGTCCTCGAGACGCTCCCGATGGAAGAGCGGCGCGGAACGTCGTTAATCCTCAAGGTTCCCGCAGGTGTGGTCGGTGCGATCACTCCGTGGAACTACCCCCTATACCAACTGGCGGCCAAAGTTGCCCCGGCGATCGCGGCAGGATGCACCACCGTGGTCAAGCCCAGCAGCGTTGCTCCACTTGCTGCCTTTGTGGTCGCCGACATCGCCCACGCCATCGGATTGCCGCCCGGCGTCCTCAATGTGGTGTCGGGTTCTGGTGGCCGAGTCGGCGAACGGCTCGCCGGGCACCCGGACGTCGATCTGGTGAGCCTCACCGGGTCGACATCCGCAGGAGCTCGAGTCGGCCAATTGGCTGCAGCCGGAATCAAGAAAGTGACTCTCGAGCTGGGAGGGAAATCGGCGTTCATCGTGGCCCCGGATGCGAACATGGACGCGGCGCTGAACGCCGCTGTTCGTAGTTGTTACGTCAACAACGGCCAGACCTGTACGGCCACCACCCGGTTGCTCGTCCCGGCCGACCGACTCGACGAGGTGGAGCGGCGACTGGTGGAGTTGGTCGGCTCTCAGACGATCGGCGACCCCCTCGACGAAACGGTCGATGTGGGACCGATGGCCTCGCGGGACCAGCAGCAGTCGGTGCTCAAACATCTCGCGGACGTGCCGGCGGATGCCAAGTTCCTGGTGGGCGGCCCCGGCGACGTAGACGGGCTCGATGAACGACTGCGGTCGGGCTACTTCGTGCGTCCGACCGTGGTCAGTCGCGTGGACAACAACACCCCCATCGCCAGGGACGAAGTGTTCGGCCCGGTGCTTGCCGTCCTCACCTATCGGGACATCGACGACGCCGTCGCGATAACCAACGATTCCGAGTACGGGTTGTCGGGTGCGGTGTTCGCGGCCGATGACGACCAGGCCATCGCGATCGCCCGGCGCCTACGCACAGGGCAGGTCTCGATCAACGGCGGGCGGTTCAACGCCATGGCCCCGTTCGGCGGCATGAAGAAATCGGGCATCGGACGTGAACTCGGTCCCGATGGACTCGACGAGTACTTCGAGAAGATCTCACTCCAGCTGCGTGGCTGACGCGCTCCCTCAACGCCCCCGCTGCCCTGAACGAACCTGTAGACAAGGAACCGACGATGACCGAGACGGCACATGTGGAGATCACCCGCTTGATGGCAAGGTTCGCGCGGGGTATCGACCTGCGGGACTGGGATCTGTACCGCTCTGTGTTCACCGATGAGATCGACATCGACTACACGAGCTATCGCGCCGGGAACGAAGGTCGCTTTCGCGCCGAGGACTGGGTGCAGCGCGGACGAATGCTGTTCCCGGGTCTGGCCGCATCCCAGCACTTCCTGTCGAACCTCGACATCGACATCGACGGCGAGGAGGGCACGGTGACCTCCTACGTACGGGCTGAGCACGTACTGCCCAACACCGCCGGAGACGCGATGTTCACGATCGGCGGCTATTACACCGACGGGGTGGTGCGGGTTGGCGGAGAGTGGAAGATCCGGAGCAAAAAGCTCACGGTGCTGTGGAACTCGGGTAATCCGCAGGTTCTCGCACTTGCCCGCGATCGGGCCGCCGAGCTGCTGGCGGCCGCCTGATCACATTTCACGCACGGGGTCTGTGCCGTCCCAGTTCACGGCGGCATCGGCGACCGTCCGATACAGGCGCAGGATGGACGGTCTGGGTTCGTAGATCTCCACCAGGTGGCCCAGTTGCGGACGGGCATCGTGAAAGGCGAAGTCATTGCCGTTTGGGGTTGTTGCAGAAAGTAGTGCCGGCCAACCTGATTCGGTATACACGCGCTGCTGCTCGGCGAACGACTCCACCATGATCGCCACGTGATGCACTCCGCCCCGTATGGAGGTGGTGGCCGCGAACGCCGCGGGCTCTGCGGTGTGTGTCTGCACCAGTTCGATCTGCAATCGACCCCACTGGCCGTAGGCGGATGTGTGGTCGAAAGCGCCCGGCAGGCCGTCGGGGCCCAGGCGCCGGTGATGCGGTTGCGACGCACGAAAAAGGGCCCGGCGCCGAGCCGCACCGCGAAGTCCTCGGCAGCGGACGCGACATTGTCCACCATGTAGGCGATTTGTACGACGGTGCCCAATTCGACGGTGCTCAATTCGAAATCCACCACAGAAGGCCACTCTCCTCTACCACTCGGTAACTTCTATCTAACTGTAGATACCTGTTGTCCCAACGGTGCCGGCTTGCCGACGGTGACGCGGGAAAGCGGCCGCGGTGTGCATGAATCTCCCGGTCAGAGCGGGGAATAACAAATTCAGCAAACGCTGGACATATCCATGTACATACTTCACTATGATCCAGGTAACACAAGTGATGTTCAAGTAACTCTCCTCACGTAGGTAGGCCAACATGACAGACGCGCTCAGCATCAGCGGCCTCTCGAAAACTTTCGGCGGCCAACGAGCCCTCGATGGTGTCGATCTCTCGCTCGCCCCCGGTGAAATCCGTGGACTGGTGGGGCAGAACGGGTGCGGTAAGTCGACACTGATCAAAGTTCTTGCCGGATATCACGATCCGGACCACGGTGCGAAGATCACCGTGGCGGGAAATGAGCTGAACCTCGGAGTCCCCGGTGGTGGGGAGGCCGCCGGGCTGCGCTTTGTTCACCAAGAACTGGGTCTCGTCGAGAGTCTGGATGTCGTCGACAACCTTGCGCTGGGCCACGGTTACAAGCGCACTTCGGTCGGCACCATCGACAACCGCGCAGAACGGGCCCAGGCCAAGGAAGCGCTCGCCGAACTCGGTTTCGACCTGAACCTCAAGAAGCTCGCCGGTGCGCTCACCATGAGCGAGCGCACCATGCTGGCCGTCGCACGCGCGGTCCAGGGCCGCAGCGGCGACACCCACATTCTCGTGCTCGACGAACCGACCGCCAATCTGCCTGCGGCCGAGGCGGTTCGCTTGTTCGAGCTGGTCCGCAAGATCCGGGACCGCGGGGTGGCCGTACTGTTCGTCTCGCACCACCTTGGAGAGGTGTTCTCGCTGTGCGACAGCGTGACCGTGATGCGCGACGGCAGAGTTGTGACCACGCGGCCCCTCGAGGGGCTCGATGAACCCGGTCTGGTGGAACTGATGATCGGCCGCCGAGTCGAGGAGTTCCTCGCCGAGCCCGAAGAGACAACACATGCCGGAGCGCCTGCGCTCGAGGTCGATGCGCTCACCTGTGGTGCCGCGCACGAGCTCAGCTTTGCGATTCATCCCGGAGAGGTCCTCGGGATCGCTGGGATCACCGGTTCGGGCCGCGAACACATCGTCCCGGCGCTGTTCGGCGGCGAGAGCCGCGCAGGCGTGGTGACGATCGACGGCAAGGTCATCGAGTAGGGCCGTCCCGATCTCGCGATGTCGGCGGGGATGGGTTGTGTTCCCGCAGAACGTCTCAGCAACGCCGCGTTCGCGACCGCATCGTTGCGCGAGAACGTGTCCGTGGCCGACCCGTGGGCGTACACCAGCGGTGGCTGGCTCCGTGCGGGACGTGAGAAGTCCGATGTGGCAACGTGGCTCGAACGTCTCGGGGTGCGTCCGACCGGTGACACCGAGCGGGCCCTCGGCACCCTCAGCGGCGGCAACCAGCAGAAGGTCATGCTGGCACGCTGGCTGCGGCGCAACCCGCGTGTACTCCTGCTCGACGAACCGACCCAAGGGGTCGACATCGGTGCCAAAGCCGACATCCACGCGTTGATCGACGACGCCGCGGAGAAGGGTGCCGCCGTCCTGGTGGTCTCCACCGACCACGGTGAGTTGACGAGGCTGTGCGACCGCGTGATCGTCCTGTCCGCCGGACGGGTCGTGGACGATCTGCGCCGGCCGCGCATCGACCCCGATCGACTGACCGCCTCCACTCTCAAGAAGCCCGTACTCGCCGAGTCCTGAGCCCTGTGAGTCCTGACCCCCGCGGCCGCCGTCTCGCGGCATCGCAGCGGACCCGATGCCCGATCCGCCGCAGCGACACCCCCTCTACCTCCGGGCACCACTTCGGTGAAAGGAACACCATGACAACACAATCCCCTGAAGAGACGGCGACATCACCGAAGGGTCCACCGCCCACGGGCGGCCATCAGGCGGGGCGCGGCAGGCGCAAGATCAACCTGGGTCTCGACCGGTTCAGCGGAATCTATGTGTGGGTTGCCATCATCGTGCTGTTCGCGATCTGGATCCCCGACACGTTCATGACCGAGGGCAACTTCCGGATCATCGCCGGCGACCAGGCGATCACCGCGATGTTGGCGATCGGATTGATCGTTCCCCTGGCGGCGGGAGTCTTCGACCTCTCGATCGCGGCGTGATGGGCTTCTCGGTCGCGATGGTCTCGTACCAGCTGTCCAAGGGGATCAGTGCACCGATCGCGATCATCACCACGTTGCTCTGCGGCGCCCTGATCGGTGCGGTCAACGGGTTCGTGGTGGTCAAACTGAACGTCGACTCCTTCATCGCGACCCTTGGTATGTCGAGCATCCTTCTGGCAGGCACATATTGGGTCACCGACGGAAAGCAGATCACCGAGGGCTTCACCGACGGCTTCCTCGATCTGGGCAGCAAGCCCTTCCTCGGGCTGCCCCTCCCGTTCTTCTACATGATCGCCGTCGCCGCAGTGATGTACGTGATCTTGGAAAAGACTCCCCTCGGCCGGTACCTGTACGCCACCGGTGGTAATCGCCAGGCGGCCAGGCTCGCCGGACTTCGGGTGGAGCGGATCATGTTCGGCGCGTTGGTCACCTCGGCGACCGTCGCGGCCCTCACGGGCGTCATCCTGGCTGCCAAACTGGGGACCGCCGCGCCTGACATCGGTCCCTCGTATCTGTTGCCGGCGTTCTCCGCGGTGTTCCTCGGTTCCACACAGATCCGGGCCGGAAGGGTCAACGTACTCGGCACGCTGATCGCCATCTACCTCCTGGCGACGGGTGTCAAGGGGTTGCAGCTCGCAGGTGCGCCCAGCTACGTCAACGACCTCTTCAACGGTCTCGCGCTCATCGTCGCCGTCGCGCTGGCGGCCCGCACCGCCCGTCGCGCCTGACGGCCCGGTCTCGAAACGTTTTCTCCACCCGGCCTATCGGCCACCCCTCGAAAGGAATCCATGTGAAAACGACAACCTGGACAAAGGCGTTCGTTGCCGTTGTCTCCGCGAGTCTGTTCGCCACCGCGTGTAGCAGCAGCGACGACGGCGGCTCCAGCCAGCCGGCAGACATCGCCGCCGCGCAGGCAGTGACCGATCAGTACGAGGCCGCGCCGGCCAACCTCGTGCTCGACACCCCGCTGAGCAAAGCCCCCGAAGCGGGCAAGTACGTCATCAGCATCGAGACCCCGCAACCGATCTCGAGTGCCAAGGACGACGCCATCCAGCAGGCTGCCGATCTGCTCGGCTGGCGGTACCAGCGGATCATCATGGGAACCGACGCAGAGGCCGCTCCCAAGGCGATGGATCAGGCCATTGCGCTGAAGCCGGATGCCATCCACTTCTCGGGCACCCCGGTGTCGATGCTGAGCAAGCAGATCGAGTCCGCGAAGGCGGCCGGGATCACCGTGATCGCCGACAGTGTCGGTGACGAGCCGATCCCCGGCGTGATCTCCACATCCTTGGATGGAACTGCGCAGGTGCAAGAGTGGGGAAAGATGGTGGCCAGTCAGGTTGTCGTCGACAGTGAAGGCGACGCGAACGTCGCGGTCTTCACGATCACCGATTACCCGATCCTCAATGTCTTCACCGATGCCTTCACCGCGCAGATGAAGGCGCAGTGCCCGGGCTGCAAGGTGGAGATGGTCAATCAGCAGGTCACCGACCTCGGTACCAAGACCCCTCAAAGCGTGGTCAGCACGCTGCAGCGAGACCCGAACATCAACTACGCGGTCTTCTCGTTCGGTGACCTCGTGCTCGGCGTGGACGCGGCACTGCGAGGTGCCGGCCTGCAAGACCAGGTGACCTTTGCCGGTCAGACCCCCACACCGGACAACTTGAAGTCGCTGGAAGACGGTGACAACAGCGTGTGGGTCGGTTTCCCCGTGCAGATCCTCGGGTGGCGCGTGCTGGACATGTTGGCCCGCTCGTTCAACGGCGATGACCTGGGGCCCGCGGACGATGCATTCCTGCCGACCCAGCTCCTCAACAAGGACAACATCGGATCCGCCGTGATCGACGACAAGACCGGCTTCTATGTCGGGGTCGCCGACTACCAGGACCAGTTCAAGGCCCTCTGGAAGAAGTGATCTCTGTGTAGGTGAGGGACTGCCCGGGGCGAGCACCATGCCCCGGGCACTTCCGCGCCATCGGTGAGACGCCCCGAATGATCGGAACCCGTATGGAACAGCCTCCACAGCAACGAATCCTGTCGTTGTCACACCTCTCGGCGATTGACGTGCCGCCGCCCCAGTTCATCGAGAACGCCGCGGCGGCGGGATTCAACGCAGTCGGACTCCGGGTGGCACAGACACCACGAGACCGCGGGTTCCAGTTGCTGGAGGGTTCGGCTCTTCTCCGCGACACCAGGCAGGCGTTGCACGACAACGGAATGCGCGTCCTCGACGCCGAGGTGATCAAACTGCACCCGGGCAGCTCGCGCGAGGACTGGATGCATGTGCTCGAGGCCGGACAGGCTTTGTCGGCGTCGTATCTGCTCGTGACCGTTATCGATGACGACTACCAGCGGGCGACCACGCTGTTCGGTGAACTCGCGGCTGCCGCAGCCGATCATGGTCTGCGGTGCTGCTTAGAACCGATGATCTTCAGTGCCGTCCGCGACATGGATGCCGCGGCTCGCTTCCTGGCCGACGCGGGTGAGGGCGGCTCGGGGATCCTGCTCGACGCGTTGCACGTTGCCCGGGCCGGCACATCGATCGACGACATCGCAAGGCAGTCGCCGGACCTGTTTCCCTATTGCCAGTTGTGCGACGCACTTTCGGCCGAACCGGCCACCGATGAGAACGCAGCGATCACCGAAGCGCGCCAGCACCGGCTGGCGCCCGGTCAGGGTGTGCTGCCGTTGGCCGATCTGGTCCGCGCATTGCCGCCGACGGCCGCGATCAGTGTCGAGGCGCCGTCTGACCGCGGCTCCGCCGATCCCCGTGGGTGGGCGGCCGAGCTGGGTGCCGCTGCTCGTGAACTCTTCGAGTACCTGGACCGCGACCTGGATCTCGACCGAACGGCAGCTGCGGGTCACTAGCCCTGACCGACTGCGGACTGTTCAGTCCGCCAGACCAACAAGCCCATCGGCCCATCTGGACGACAAAGACACACAACAGGACGAAAGTGGAAGTCATGACACATCAGACCCGCCCGTTTCGATTCGCTGCGCAGGTCTACCGCGCGAACACTGGCAGACAGTGGCGCGATGTGGCCCACAAGGTCGAGGACATGGGCTATTCGGCGCTTCACGTCTCAGATCACTACATCGGGCCTGGCGCTGCCCTGGATCCCACCGGCCACCGGCCGGTGACGATGGCCCCGATCACGAGCATGGCCGTGGCGGCCGAGGTGACCGAGACCCTGAAGGTGGGGTGCCGAATGTTCTGCACCAGTTACCACGAACCGGTTGTGCTGGCCAAAGAGACTGCAACGCTTGCGATGTTCGCGCCGGGCCGGATCGAGATCGGGTTGGGAGCGGGATGGCTGGGGGCCGAATACGAAGCCATGGGTATCGATTTCCCTTCGGCGGGGTCCCGGGTGGACCGTCTCGAGGAGACGATCGAACTCATCGCCCAGCAGTTCCGGGGCGAGCAGATCGACGTGGACGGCAAGATCGTCAAGGCCACGGGGTTTGCTCCGCTGCCCGTACCCGAGACCGCGCCTCCGATCATGGTCGGAGGTGGCGCTCGCCGGGTCCTGACGCTCGCCGGTAGGACCGCCGACATCGTGAGCATCAACTTCAACAACCGTTCGGGTGTCCTGGGTTCGGACAGTGTGCTCACCTCCACCGTCGAAGAGACCCTCAAGAAGATGGGCTGGGTTCGGGACGGCGCCGGCGATCGGTTCGAAGACATCGAGATCGAGACCGGCGCGTATTTCGTGGCGATCGAGGGCAAGACTGACGTCACCGAAGAGGCCTTGATCGATCGCACCGGCTTCAGCGGAGCTGAGCTCCGGGCATTTCCGCATGCTCTCGTCGGGTCCGTCGATGACATCTGCGAGCAGCTCGAACAAAGACGCGAGGAGTTCGGATTCTCCTACTTTACGATCGGTGATAGGGCCTACGAACAGTTTGCGCCCGTGGTCGAGCGCATGAGCGGGAAGTGAAGAGCATGGTTACCGACGGACCGAACAAGTACATACACATGGTGGCGCCGCAGACAGCAGAAACCGCGCTGGAGGCCGACCCGGTGCCAGCGCCGAACGGCGTGATCGTCGACATCGGCTATTGCGGAATCTGCGCCACCGATACCCACGGCTACGCATCCGCCGGCCTGCCGCCTGCCGTCTTCGGACACGAGTGGATGGGAACGATCAGCGCGGTCGGTGAGAAGGTCACCGGACTCTCGGTCGGGCAACGTGTGGTCGCCGGCGTCGGGCCGGCGTGTGGCCGGTGCGCTCAATGTCGCGCCGGGCATGCGGCTCACTGCGACCTCGCGTTCGCCGAAGCCAACGGGATCACCGACGACGCCCCTGTTCACGGCGGGTTCGCGACCAAGGTCAAAGTGTCTGCGCGCAGGGCCATTCCGATCCCAGACACGATCTCCGACGAGGAGGCGGCCCTGATGGAGCCGGCCACCGTCACCTTCCACGCGGTCAAGCGCGCCGGTATTCGCCTCGGTGCCGCCGTGGTGGTGCAGGGAGCGGGACCGATCGGTCTGCTCACCGCCCAGCATGCGAGGGTGGCGGGTGCCGGCAGGATCATCGTGAGCGAGCCTTCGCCCGCTCGACGCTCGGCGGCCGTCGATCTGGGGTTCACCGAGGTGGTCGAGCCGGGCGATCTGAAGGCGCTGCTCACCGCGGCCACCGATGGACTGGGCGCGGATGTGCTCTTCGAATGCACAGGCGTGGCCGAATTGCTCCAGCCCTCTGCCGAACTGGTCCGTCGAGGCGGAACCCTCGCACTGCTGGGCTACCCGGGTACCAATTCGTCGGTGAGCTATGGAGACTGGCAGAGCCGAGAGCTGACGGTGATCGGTTCCCTGGCATATTCGCACGAGGACTTCCTCGGCGCCATGACACTCATCGCCGCCGGCCGGGTGGATGTGCGCTCCCTGCACACGGGCACCATCGGCCTCGATGAGCTGGTGCCCATGTTCGCCGAACTGGATTCGGGAAAGAGTCGTCACGCAAAGGTTCTGGTGGATCCGAGGAGGTAGTACGCGGGTGGTGGCCGACGGGTATGCCAGTCGCCACGGTTGCTGTATGGAAGCGCTCAACACCAGGTAGTCTCCTTCTGATTCGACCTGGATGAGGAACGCAGATGATTCGTGCCGGCAAGCTCATGGGAACTTCACTCGTCGCGGTGTGCGTCATCGCCACTGCGTGCAGTACTTCCGACAGCAATTCGCAGTCGCCATCCCCTTCGGCCGGCCCGTCGTCGGTTACGAGTTCAACTCCGGCCCCGCCACAGTTCGCGGCCACTCTGGCGCCGCTGATCGAGAAGACCATGGCGGACAACGTCATTCCCGGTTCGGTTGTCATGGTCAGTTGGCCCGGTCACGGTGATTGGGCACAGGCTTTCGGAACGCGCACCATCGGAGCGAACGAACCGATGACCGTCGATGACCACTTCAGGGTCGGCAGCAACACCAAGACGATGACGTCGACGGTGATCCTGCAACTGGTCCAGGAAGGCAAGCTCGCACTGGATGACCCGATCGGTAAGTACATTCCCGGCGTTCCGAACGGCGACCGCATCACCGTGGCCCAGCTGTCGGAAATGCGGAGCGGGCTCTACAGTTACACCCTCGACGCCGGCTTCAATGCGACTCTCGACGCTGACCCCGGCAAGGTCTGGCGGCCCCAGGAACTCCTGGATATCGCGTTCTCCCACGAGGTCCAGTTCGAACCGGGCGCGCGGTTCGACTATTGCAACACCAACATCGTTCTTCTCGGGTTGCTGATCGAGCAGATCACCGGAAAGACCGCTTCCGCAGCGTTCTCCGAGCGCATCTTCGAGCCGCTCGGACTGAAGAACACCTCGCTGCCGCTGCCCCCGGATGCTGCCATCCCGGACCCGCACCCGAACGGGTACTCGTTCGGTACCAACGTGTCGACCATCAACACATACGAATTGCCCGCTGCGGAGCAGCCGCTGGCCCTGAACGGAACGCTCAAGCCCAACAATGAAACCGACGCCAACCCGTCGTGGGCGTGGACCGCGGGTGGAGCGATATCGACGATGGGCGATCTGGCGACCTACGTCCGCGCTTTGGTGGGTGGTGGTCTGCTCGACCCGCAGATGCAGCAGATACGGCTGTCCAGCATCACCCCGACCGATCCGGGCAACCCGGCCGCTGCCGGTTACGGACTCGGCATCGCCCGCTTCGGTCCTGAGTTGACCGGACACGACGGACAGATTCCTGGGTTCATGACATTCATGGGCCACGACCCGAGCAGTGGACTCACGATCACGATCGGTACCAATCTGGCCACCGTGCCCACAGGCGAGGGTTCGGCATTGACGATCCTCAAAGCCATCATGCCGGTGTTCTACGGCACGGGATCGGTGCCCGGAGCTGACCCGGCAGCGGCACCGTCGTCTGCGGGGGCACCGACCCCCACGACCGCGTCGGCCACGCCGACGCCGGGTGGGTGAATCAGCGCGCAGGTACCGGGATGGTCTGACCGCTCCCACAAGTGGCGCCGCCATCGACCGGGATCGCGGTTCCCGTCACGAACGACGCCAGCGGTGAGGCGAGAAACGCGATCACCTCGGCGACCTCACGTGCGGTACCCCAACGATGCAGCGGCACCATGGCTTTGAGCGACTCGTACCGCTCGGGCGTGTTCTCTTCGATGCGTTTGGTCATGCCCGTGCTGATGGGCCCCGGGCAGACGCAATTGATCCGGATCGAGTCGTTGGCCAAGTCCAGTGCCAGTGACTTGGCGAGATTGACGACGCCCGCCTTGGCCGCGGCATAGGGCCACCGGTTCGGCTCGCCACCCATGGCGGTGGCGGACGAGGTGATCACCACAGAACCGCCGCCCGCCCGGCGGAAGAAGGGGATCGATTCGCGGATACCGAGGGCCACCGCGCGGAGATTGACGTCGATCGACCGGTCGAAGACATCCATGTCGAGGGTCTCGATCGAACCCGACGCCGGAACTCCGGCATTCAGGATCAGCGCATCGAGGGTCCCGAATGACTCGACGGCCACCGACATCGCGTCGCGGTTGTCGACGCTCAGCGTGACGTCGCCGACGAAGGGCACCGCGTGGTCGTTGCCGCTGAGCCAGTCCAGGCTGTCGGCCGACCGGTCGAACGCGACCACGCGACCGCCGCGTTCGAGGATCAGCTCGGCGGCGGCCCGGCCGATGCCGGAGGCAGCACCTGTCACGACCGCGACGAGTCGGGTTGCATCCGAACCGTTCTCGGCCTGGGTCATGACGGCATCTCGATGATCGCACGTCCCACGATCTCGCCGCGCGCGAGAGCCTTGTACGCCTCGTCCGCCTGCTCGAGCGTGTACCGACGGGTGATGACGCGCTCGGGCTCGACGATGCCGCCCGAGACCATGCGGAGCAGTGCCGGCATGTCCCGCCGTGCCTTGGCTCCATACGAACCATGGATCTCCAGCTTGCGGCGAACGAGCCGGGCGAGGTCGATTTCTCCCGCAGAGCCGGCGGGGGCGATGCCGACCACCACGGCGCGACCACCGTCGTCGAGGATCTCCATCGCCGTGGCGAAGGTGTGTTTGTTGCCCAACGCCTCGAAGGCCACGTCAACACCGTGGCCGTCGGTCAGCGCCCGAACCTCGGCGACCACGTCGGTGGTGCTGGAATTGATGGTATGAGTTGCACCCAGTGCGGCAACGGCTTTGAGCTTCTCGTCGTTGACGTCGATGACGATGATCTGCGCCACTCCGGCGGCCGCAGCGAACTGTACGATCGACGACCCCACGCCTCCGGCAGCGATCACTGCGATGCGGTCACCGAGTTCGAGCTCTGCATTGTTGACCGCGCCCAGCGCGGTGAACGAGCTGCATCCCAGAATCGACACCTCACCGAGGCCTACACCATCCGGAACCTTGAAGGCGTCAGACGCCGGGACCACGCAGAACTCGGCCAACCCGCCCATCGAGTACATCGCAAGCGACGTACCGTCCTCGCGCGCCAGCCGGGTCTCGCCGTCGTAGAGAGTGCCGTTCAGTCGATTGTGCGCAAAGAACTTCTCGCACAGGTCTTCCAGTCCGCGCACGCAGTGACGACAGTCGCCACAGGGCATGATGAAACTGCAGACGACCCGGTCGCCGACAGCAACGTTGTCCACGCCATCGCCGATCTGCTCCACCACGCCGGAGACCTCGTGCCCGAGTACTGCGGGCGCCGGGAACTTCACCTCCGACTTGAGCACGTGCAGGTCGGTGTGGCACACGCCGCAGGCGGTGACCTTGAGAAGAATCTCGCCACGGCGTGGCTCGGGTCGGGGGATGTCTTCGATCGTGAGGTCGGGGCCGTCTCCGGCCCACACCGCTGCCTTCACTTACACACTCTCCTTCGCCAATTGTGCTGCTGCCGACTCTTCTTCGGCGGTCTCGAGCAAGGTGGCCAGCCGCGCGGGTGCCTGTGCCCAGTCTCGGGTGGACCGCATCTCGTCCCAGAAATTGATCTCGACGATGAACTGTTCGGCCCCGGCAGCGACTGCCGTCCGGATGTCGCGGCGGACGCCGTCGACACCCTGGCCACCGGAACCGACCGCATCGGTCGGCCGCTGCAGGTACGAGCGCAAGAAGAGGCGTACGGGGGCGAGCTGATCCGGCCGTACCTCGCGCATGGTCTGCAGTTGATCGAGCAACGCCTCCGCGGACCCGCTGCTGGGATTCCAGATGTCGAACAATGCTGCGGTACGGGCCAATCCAGCGGCCGAACGCAGCCCGGACAACAGCGGCGGGTGAGGCTGCTGCACCGGCTTGGGCCGAACCACCGACCTGGGAATGTTGAAGAAGTCGCCTGAGAACTCGACAGGGTCGGGGCCCCAACATGCTTGGACAGCCGCGACCAACTCGCTCATCCGTCGTCCGCGTGTGCGCGGATCCACATCCATCTGTCCGTGCTCTTCGTCTGACCAGCCCGCGCCGAGCCCAGCGACCAGTCGGCCGCCGGACAGCACATCGAGCGTCGAAAGACGCTGAGCCAGTTCGATGGGTCGGTGATACCCGGCAACCAGGATGCTGCTGCCGATCATCGCCTTCTGTGTGCACGCGGCAACAAACGCCATGAGCTCGGTGGCGCCGAGCACGGAGCGGTAGGCCGGGTGCACGGTGGTGGTGTGCCTGCCGCCGTAGATCGATTCGTTCTGCTCTGGGTAGAACAGGTGCTCCTGAACCCACAGGCTGCCAAAGCCCAGTTCCTCTGCGGCAACGGCGAAGTCGCGCACCGCCGTCGCGTCGACGTGTTCTCCGAGCTGGGGGAGGGTGAGACCGACCTTCAGGGTCACAGTACGGTCACTGTCCCGGTGTTGCCGTCCACCTCGATCATCGCGCCGTCGGGGATGCGTGCGGTCGCATCCTGGACCGAGACCGCACAGGGAATGCCCAGTTCGCGGCAGACGATCGACGAGTGGGTGATGGTGGCCCCGACGTTTACCACCACGCCACCGGCAAAGACGAACAACGGGGTCCAGGCCGGGTCCGTCTGCGGTGCGACGATGATGTCGCCCTCGGCGAGATCGCCTGCGTCATAGGGGTCGTGAAGAACTCGAGCTCGGCCCCGGCTCACGCCCGGAGCGCCTCCCACGCCACTGAGAGTGTCGCCCGGCAGGGCGGGCTCCGATTTGTGTTCGGTCCGGCGCGGCCACTGTGACAGGGGGAGAGGCTCGAACAGGAAGAACGGCGGTTCCAGGTCGAACAACTGGAGGTATTGCTCGCGACGCTCGGCGATGGTGGCCGAGAACGACTCGGGGTCGGCAGCGAAGTCGTCGAGCTCGGTGTCGAGCAGCATGGTGATGTCGTGGTGGTCGTCCATCACTCCGCGAGCGACCATGCGGTGCCCCAATTCGTAAAGTGCCGCTCTCATCTCACCCATCACCTTGACGCACGATGTCTTGGTTCGTTCGCGCCATGGCATGAACTTGGTGATCGACTTGGCTGCATCGAGGAAGCTCTGGCGGGTGTCTGCATCGGGCATCTTGTCGGCGAGTTCGGCCGTGAGCGCGATGCGCTTGGCCTGGTTGCGCTCGAGGATCAGCTCTGGATCGGCATCGTCGGGACTCAGACGCATGCCGTTGATCGCCATCAGTGCGAGAACAGGTTTGGTCTCCCAGCTGTCCGAACGGATGTCCCATTCGTTCGGTGCCCGGGAGCCGTACTTGTACAAGAAGTCGTCGAAGTCGATGCGGAACTGCTTGACGTCGGGGGAATCACTGGCGTCGACCGCGTCGAGCACAGTGGCGAGACCGCCGTCGAAGATGGTGGTCAGCTCGTCGGAGGCAGCGACAAGGCGGCCCATCTTCCACATAGCGAAAGACGGAGCGGCCGAATCGACACCGCCCAATCCGCTCAGCAGATCGCCGAGTTTGTCGCTCTCACCGATGGACTCGAGCAGGGCGCCGGCCACTGCCGGTCCCATCGTGGACAGTGTGGTGGTGACCGGGTGATAGGCGTAGCAGAAGACCAGGTCGGGAACGAATGATCTTGCGTGGTCGACCAATTCCTGGTCGCTCAGGCTGCTGAGGTCAGGACGCTGCTCACGCGCGAGGTCGGCGCGGCGCTTGGTCTCTTCGGCCTCGGGATACGTATCGGTGGTCAATGCCCACGCCGTCTTCTCGGCAAGACCCGCGGTCAGTTCAGCGTTCTCGTGGCCCGGTTTCGGCTCGTACTCCGGCAGGTCGGGGTGGTCGCCCACCCAGAGGCGGTTCCACACCGGCACGGTCAGGCCAGGTAGACGAGCGCCGTTGAGTTCGGTCATCGAGAAGTTGGTGTAGTGGTAGCCGCCGAAGTTACCGATGATCTCGGGCATCGTCTCGTCGATCTCGGAGGCCAGGTGGGTTCCGAGGTGCTCGACGTAGCCTTCGCGCCACCCGATGTTGAGGCCTTTGTTCCACACGAGGGTCACGTTCAGCGGACTCGACGGGTCGGGCAGGACCTCTCCCGCGTTGGCCCGCGTGTAGACGGGGTAGCGCTCACTGAACTCCCAATCGGTGATCCAGTGGTCGGCGCGTGGCGCGTTGCTCATCGAGTCCTCCTGAGGGCAGCTGACGGACTGTATTTCAAGTCACACTATAGAAACATCGCCCAAATAGAAACATGTACAGAGATATTGCGCAGCAAGTTGAGCAACATTCTCAGCCGACCGCCGATTCTGACTAACTTGACTGTCCATCTAGTAAGTGATGGTAAAACGTGAGAGACTCAGCTCACATACCTCGCCCCACCGTGCCTGCCCGTGCGGTGTGATTCGCCGTTCCCGGCATCGTCCCGACAAGAGAGGAACGCCCATGTTCACAAAGGTCCTGGTCGCCAACCGTGGCGAGATCGCGGTCCGCGCATTTCGTGCCGCCGTTGAACTGGGTGCGTCCACGGTTGCCGTCTACCCGTACGAAGACCGCAACTCGGCCCATCGCGCCAAAGGGTTCGAGGCGTATCAGATCGGTGAACCAGGCCATCCTGTTCGCGCCTACCTCTCTGTCGACGAGATCATCTCGGCCGCACAACGTGCTGGTGCCGACGCGATCTACCCCGGATACGGTTTCCTCTCCGAGAACCCGGACCTGGCCGCTGCCTGTGCAGCTGCGGGGATCACCTTCGTCGGCCCGTCAGCGGACATACTCCGGCTGACCGGAGACAAGTCGCACGCTGTGGCCGCCGCCCGAGCCGCCGGGCTGCCGGTGCTGGCCTCCTGTGCGCCATCCGATGATGTCGACGAGCTGGTCGCCGCAGCGGAGGGAATGCACTTCCCTGTGTTCGTCAAGGCAGTTGCCGGCGGCGGCGGCCGAGGAATGCGACGTGTCGCCGACCCGGAGTCACTCCGGTCTTCCATCGAGGCTGCATCGAGAGAGGCGCACACGGCGTTCGGAGACGGGACCGTCTTCCTCGAACAGGCGGTGGTCAACCCCCGGCACATCGAGGTCCAGATCCTGGGTGACAGCAGCGGCGAGGTCATCCACCTCTTCGAGCGGGACTGCTCGTTGCAGCGGCGACACCAGAAAGTTGTCGAGGTGGCGCCCGCGCCAGGTCTCGATCCCGAACTGCGCGAACGTATCTGCGCTGACGCGGTGAAGTTCGCTCGGCACATCGGATACACCTGCGCAGGCACCGTGGAGTTCCTCCTGGACCCGTACGGCAATCACGTCTTCATCGAGATGAACCCGCGGATCCAGGTGGAGCACACCGTCACCGAGGAGATCACCGATGTCGATCTGGTTGCGGCGCAACTGCGTATCGCATCGGGCGAGTTGCTGACCGACCTTGGCCTGACGCAGGACTCCATCGAGATCCGCGGCGCTGCCATGCAGTGCCGGATCACCACCGAGGATCCCACCGACGGGTTCCGCCCCGACACCGGCCGGGTCACGGCCTATCGCACACCTGGCGGCTCCGGCGTCCGATTGGACGGCAGTGTCGGACTCGGGTCGGAGATCGGTTCGCATTTCGACTCGATGTTGGTCAAACTCACCTGCCGAGGACGCGACTTCGCCACCGCAGCGGCCCGCGCCCGGCGGGCGATCGCCGAGTTCCGTGTACGTGGCGTGGCGACCAACATCCCTTTCCTGCAGGCAGTCCTGGACAATCCCGACTTCCTGGCCTGGAGGGTCGACACGTCCTTCATCGAGAATCACCCGGAACTGTTGACCCAGAACGTCTCCGCGGACCGGGGCACTCGCATCCTCCGCTACCTCGCAGACATCACCGTCAACCGGCCACACGGCGAGCGTCCGTCCACCGTCTACGCCGTCGACAAGCTGCCGGCGGTGGACGTCGGCAACCCACCTCCGGCCGGGTCGCGGGATCGGCTGCTCCGCCTCGGACCGACGGCGTTCGCCGCAGACCTCCGTCGCTCGACGGCTCTGGCCGTCACCGACACCACATTCCGGGATGCCCATCAGTCCTTATTGGCAACGCGCGTACGAACCCGTGATCTTGTCGCCGTTGCGCCCTATGTGGCCCGGATGACCCCGCATCTGCTGTCTGTGGAGGCGTGGGGAGGGGCGACATACGATGTGGCGCTGCGCTTTCTGCACGAAGACCCGTGGGAGCGACTGTCCGCGCTACGTGAGGCGATGCCGAACATCTGCATCCAGATGCTGCTGCGAGGCCGGAACACGGTGGGATACACGCCGTACCCCGACGAGGTGACCCATGCGTTCGTTCGCGAGGCGGCAGACACGGGTGTCGACATCTTCAGGATCTTCGATGCGCTCAACAATGTCGACCAGATGCGCCCGGCCATCGATGCGGTTCGCGACACGGGCACAGCCGTTGCCGAAGTGGCGATGTCGTACACCGGCGATCTGACCGATCCAGATGAGGATCTGTACACGCTCGACTACTACTTGCGACTCGCCGAACAAATGGTGGAGGCCGGCGCACATATTCTCGCGATCAAAGACATGGCCGGTCTGCTGCGTCCCCCGGCCGCCGCCACCCTTGTCACAGCACTGCGTTCACGTTTTGATCTACCGGTTCATCTCCACACCCATGACACCCCGGGCGGTCAGTTGGCCACGTACCTCGCGGCCTGGGACGCCGGGGTCGACGCCGTCGACGGTGCCAGCGCCGCGCTGGCCGGCACCACCAGTCAGCCGGCTCTGTCGGCGATCGTGGCCGCGACCGAGCACACACCACGTGACACCGGGCTCGATCTCAGCGCCGTGTGCGACCTCGAACCGTATTGGGCCGCAATCCGTTCGAACTATGCGCCATTCGAGTCAGGACTCCCCGCACCCACCGGCCGCGTGTACACCCACGAGATCCCGGGCGGGCAGCTGTCCAACCTGCGCCAGCAGGCCTCGGCGCTCGGCCTGGCCGATCGGTTCGAGGACATCGAGTCGGCCTATGCCGGCGCCGACCGGATTCTGGGCCGATTGGTCAAGGTGACCCCGTCGTCGAAGGTGGTCGGCGACCTGGCGTTGGCGCTTGTCGGCGCCGATGCGACAGCCGACGACTTCGCAGCCGAACCGTCCTCCTACGACATCCCGTCGTCGGTCATCGACTTCCTCCGCGGCGACCTCGGCGACCCCGCCGGTGGTTGGCCCGAGCCACTGCGGTCTCGGGCGCTGGCCGGTCGGGCCGAGCCAAGAGCGGTCACGCCCCTCACGGAACAACATCTGTCGGGACTGTCGGGGCCGAGCGAGGTCAAGCGGGAGACGTTGAACCGGCTGCTGTTCCCCGGCCCGACAACGGAATTCGAAAACCACCGCGACAACTTCGGAGACACCGCGCAGTTGTCGACCAATCAATACTTCTACGGCCTGCGGCAAGGCGAGGA
Organism: Williamsia sp. D3; assembly: GCF_000506245.1. Classification (NCBI taxonomy): domain Bacteria; kingdom Bacillati; phylum Actinomycetota; class Actinomycetes; order Mycobacteriales; family Nocardiaceae; genus Williamsia; species Williamsia sp. D3. The sequence continues at coordinate 193,646 of NZ_AYTE01000020.1, forward strand.
GCATCGGGTGCAGCTCGAACCCGGCGTGGAGTTGCTGATCGGTCTGGAAGCCATCTCCGAACCCGACGCCCAGGGCATGCGCAACGTGCTGTGCATACTCAACGGTCAGCTCCGGCCGGTGCAGGTACGTGACCGCAGCGTCGAGACCACCACTCGCGAAGCCGAAAAGGCCGATCGCACCGACCCGGGGCAGGTACCGGCGCCCTTCACCGGTGTGGTCACGTTGTCGGTCAAAGAGGGCGACGCCATCGAGCAGGGTGAATTGGTGGGAAGCATCGAGGCGATGAAGATGGAGGCCGCGATCACCGCGCCCCGCTCCGGCACTGTCAGCCGTGTGCCCATCAGTGGTGCAGCACAGGTCGATGGAGGCGACCTGCTTCTGGTTATCGACTGACGAAGGACCGCAAGAACGTATGTGCGGGAGCAGAACTCGTGGCGGATGAGCGTCGGCATGTGTGTATGCAGGTGTTCGACGTGGCTCACATCGTATCGAACAGGTGTTCGACAAATCCAGTGATGGGCGGTAGACTTTGAGAAAGTAGTTCATCGGGGCTGGGGGGGCTTCATGAGTGGTTCGGTGACGGTAGATCCGCCGTCGGTTCCGTTGTTGGTGGCGAAGTATGGTCAGTTGCAGGATGTGTTGGCTGATATTGCTGCCACGTCCTCAGTGGATGTTGATGATGTGCAGGTTGCTGAGTTGGTGCGGGTGAACGAGAAAATTGTTCGGGCACTGTCGTTTCAGGGCCTCAAGCGGTTGCAGGAGGTCAATGATCGGGGCTTGTTTCGTAAGGCTGGTCATTCCACGTTGCATCGGTTTGTGATGAGTGAGTTGCGGGTCTCGCGTGGTGATGCCTCGTCGCGGTTGAAGGCACTTGATGCTGCCGGTGTGTTGTTGTCAATGCAGGGGCAGCCGTTGCCGCCGAAATGTCCGACTGCTGCGGAAGCGTTGGCCGAGGGTGCGATTGGGTTGGCGCACATGGATGTGATGCTCAAAGTCCGCGACAAGATTCCGCACAAATCAGCGCCGGAAGTGTATGACGTGGTCGATGCGTGGTTGACCGACAATGCCCGCACCCTGGGCCCCAACGAACTTGAAGTGTGTGGGCGAGAAGTGTTGGCGCGGGTCGATCCGGACGGATCACTCACCGACGACGCTGACCGCAAACGCAACCGTGGTCTGTCTGATGGCGATCAAGGTCTGGACATGATGGCCAAGATCACTGGCAACCTCGACCCGGCAACGTTGGCGTTATTTCGCACTGTCATGGATGTGTGGGCCGCACCGGGTATGAACAATCCCGACGACCCGAACTCACCCACCGGTGCCGTCGACGACCCGACCATGGATGCGGCGATCATCGAGGCCGCGGCCGGGCGCGACACCCGTTCGCGTGCGCAGCGTCAGCATGATGCGTTCAAAGCGATCCTCAAGACCATTCTGGAGTACAAGTTGTTGGGTAATTCGCATCGTGGCCTGCCGGTGCAGGTGATCGTCACGATGACCAAGCAGCAGCTTGATGAGGCCGCGGGTATCGCTCATACCGCGTCCGGCGTCGATGTGCCTGTGAAGGATGCGCTGGAGTTGGCCGCGCGGGCGGATTGGTCGTTGGCCGTGTTCGCCAACCATTCCGCCGACGTTCTCTACTTCGGACGCGCCAAACGCACCGCCCAACAAGGCCAGCGGATGGCGTTGTTCGCCAAAGACCGAGGCTGCACCAGCCCGGGTTGTCGTAGCCCGATCTCCTGGACCGAAATCCACCACACCACCGCCTGGGCCGACGGCGGTCACACCGACATCGACGAGCTGGCCCCGGCGTGCATTCCGCATCACGCGATGATCGGACCCGGCGACGATCAATGGCAAACCATCATGCTCCGCGACGGCCCCGACGCCGGCCGCGTCGCCTGGATCCCACCGAAATACATCGACCCCGATCAACAACCCAGGATCAACCGTGCCCACCACGTCGATGTCACCGTCGAAGCCATCTGGCAACGCGTGATCGACGAACGACAGGCCGCACTCGATGAACGCGAGAGATCGACGGAATCACGACAACTCGACGCTCCACCGCCGGCGGTAAACGATCACGCAGACCGCGATGATTCTTCCGAACACCTCGAGTAAGAGCCATCAACGGCGAGTGTGCGCAGCTATACGACCCTGCCGAACTCAGGCGCTGCCCGGCGTGACGGCTTGCTTCAGATGACAGCCGAAGCGACGGCCTCCAGGTGCACGGCGGTGTTGCCGAACAACAATTCACTCGTCTTGGCCCGGCGGAAGTACCTGTGCAACGGGTGCTCCCAGGTGAATCCGATGCCGCCGTGGATCTGCACGGACTCCTCGGCCGCGAAGGTCGCGGCGCGGGAGGCGAGCACTCGGGCCGTCGCGGCAGCGACGAACAGCTCGCCGCTACTGCGGGAATCTGCGTCGGCGGCATCGAGTACAGCTGCCTCGGCCAGTTCGATCGCCACCAGCATGTCGGTGAGTCGATGTTTGATCGACTGAAACGACCCGATGGCACGACCGAATTGCTTGCGGGTCTTGGCGTAGTCGACAGACATCTCCAGGCAGGCGCGTGCAGCCCCTACCTGCTCAGCGGCGAGCGCGGTGATGGCGATCGCCTGCGCCTTGTCGAGACCCGCTACGAGGTCGTTGCCGCCGACGCGCTGTGCTGACGCCCCGGTGAACTCGATCCGCGCGAGTGGCCTGGTGAAGTCGAGTGATTCCCGAACAGTGCGAACTACGCCCGCGGCGTCACCGCCGATGACCGCCAACTCCGGACCCGAGGGTCCCTCGGCGACGACGACGAGCAGATCAGCGTCGGCTCCGGCGACCACGGCCTCCTGCGCGCCGTCGAGAACGATTGTGTTGTCGTCACCTCCGGACGCGGTGATCGACGTGGATGCAAACGGGTATCCGGTCACGAGTGCTGCGGTCACGCTGCCATCCGCGATGGTCGGAAGATGTTGTGTCTTGGCAGCATTCGAACCTGCGTGCAGCAGAGTGAAACCTGCCAGGATGACCGAGGAGAAGTACGGACCGGCGCCGAGTGACCGGCCCAGTTCGGCCATCACCACAGCGGTGTCCTTCAGGGTGAACCCTGCTCCGCCGTAGTTCTCCGGGAACGGGACCTCGGTCAGACCCATCTCCAGCAGCGAGCTCCAGACGTTGTCGCCGGCTGCGGTGCGGGCCAGCGACGACCGGAGACTTGATTCGAGATCGCGCTGTTCGACCGTCAATTCGAGAGGCATTGCCGATCTCCTAACGTGGTTCGCGGGGCAGTCCGAGCCCGCGTTCGCCGATGATGTTTCGCTGGATCTCGTCAGAGCCTCCCGCTATGCGATAGCCGGGTGCGCCCAGGAGGTGTTCGGTCCAGGCGAACGTGTTCGGCTCTCCGGTGTCGGCGAGGATCTTCGGGCCGAGGAACGAAGCGGCGGCGTCGCCGATCCGCTTGAGGTTCTGGGTCCAGACGAGTTTGCCGATCGAACCCTCCACTCCCGGAACGGCTCCGGATTGCTCACGTTCGGCGTAACGAGCGACCATCAGTGCCGAGGCGCGCTCGTAGATCGCAGCGTCTGCCAATTGCTGGCGTACCAGGGCATCGTCGGTGATGCCCAGACTCTTTGCCAGACGCACCAGATCGGCGCTGTTACCGCCGGCGCTGACGATACCCGCGCTCGAATTGCGTTCGAAGCCAAGGGTGGTGAGCGCGACCTTCCAACCGTCACCTTCGGCACCGATGCGCAGCGAGTCGGGGATTTCGACGTCGGTGAGGAAGACCTCGTTGAAGGTCGATCCCCCGGAGCTCTGCCGAATGGGTCGCACATCGACGCCGGGCGCGTCCATCGGCACCATGAACGCCGTCATGCCACGGTGTTTGGCCACGGTGGTGTCGGTGCGGGCGATGAGCAGGCCCCACTCGGAGAACTGTGCACCTGAACTCCACACCTTCTGCCCGTTGATCCGCCAACCATCGCCGGTGGCAACAGCTTTGGTGGACAGACCGGCCAGATCGGAACCGGCGCCGGGCTCGGAGAAGAGCTGGCAGCACAGTTCGTCGGTGCGAAGGAATGGCCGGACGAATCGCTGTCGCTGCTCCTCGGTACCGAGCGCATGAAGCGTGGGCGCCACCAACTCGACGGTGACGAGCACGGTCTCGTGACGGTCTGGCGTGGTGTACTGCCGCTCGAGGCCGACGTACACGCGTTCGTGGCTGGCAGTCAGTCCTGCGCCACCCCATTCCGGACCCCAGGTGATGGCACCGAAGCCGGCATCGACCCTTTTTCGCTGCCAGTCCCGGGCAGCGTCGATCAGAGCGCGTTCCTCGTCGTGAGTGTGATTGTGGAAAATTGCGTAGTTCGGGTCTGCGGCAACAGCCGGCCCCGCTTCTCGTCGGTCGAGGTGCTCGTCGAGCCACGCAACGCACTTTTCGGAGAATGCGTCGACCTCGATCGCCTGTGCGTCGACGGATCCACTCGATCCCGGGCTCGGGGTCATGGCTTCGTTCCTTTCGACATCTCGGCGATACGGGCCTCGACTGCTTTCTTGGAGTCGGGGTGCTCCGACAGTCGCACGGTGAAGGTCTGTTCGAGTTCGTAGCCGCGTTTGAGATCGACGTCTTCGCACCCGTTCAGCGACTGCTTTGCCAGGGTGAGCGCGTATCGGCTCTTGGCGGCGATGACGCGCGCACGCGACATCGCGACCTCCAGGAGCTCGTCATGCGGTACCACGTCGATGGGCGCACCCCAGCTGCGCAAGGTCTCTGCATCGACGGGCTCCGCGGTGAAGAGCATCCGTCGCATCGCCTGCTGCGGAAGCATTCTGGCGGTGAACCGGCCTCCACCGAGCACGCCGACACCCATCTCCGGAAGGCCGAACGTCGCCCGGTCGGAGGCGACCACGATGTCGCTGAGCGAAGCCAACGCAAGTCCACTGCCGAGAGCGGGACCGTTGATGGCAGCGACAACGGGTAACGCGCAGTCGTACAGCCCGAAGAGTGCCCGTCTCACGCTGCGCATCTCGACGTCGCCGCTTACCGAATCCATCACCCGGAAATTGCCGAGATCGTTACCTGCGCAGAAGATCCTGCCGCGGCCGGTGAGGACGATGGCACGGATGTCCTGGTTGTCGGACAACATGTCGAAGACTCGTGCGATCTCGTCGTACATCTGGGTGTCGATCGCGTTCACCTTGCCGCGGGCAAGTTCGACGAGTGCGATACCCGGTTCGGGCTCGGAGACGACGAGGTGTCCGATTCCAGGCGTCTGAACGGTCATTGGGCCCCTACTTCTCGTGTGTTGCGGCGAATTTCATCGCCGTCATCTGGGGTGGGAGCGCATCCCGATCGCGGGTCCAGTCGCGCAGCGCAAACTTCTGCACCTTGCCGCTGGCCGTTTTCGGCAGCGAATCGACCACGAAGACGCTCTCCGGGATCTTCTGCACCGCGATCTCTCGTTCGAGAAGAAACCGGTGCACCTCGGGCAGTGTGAGATCGCGCTGATCCCGGGTCACCACAAACGCGCACCCGCGTTCACCGGTCCGGCTATCAGGCCCGGCGACAACGGCCACCTCGACAACAGCCGGATGCTCGCTGAGTTGGTTCTCGACGTCGTGTGCGCTGATCTTCTCGCCCGAACGATTGATGACATCTTTGATACGTCCGACGATGTGGATGCCGCCGCTGCTGTCGAAGCGACCCAGGTCACCGGTACGGAAGAAACCGTCGTCGGTGAAGGCGGTCTCGTTCAGGCGCTCATCGAGGTATCCGAGAAAGGTGTCCGGCCCTCGCCAGAGGATTTCGCCCACCGCCCCTGTGGCAACGGTCGTGCCGTCGTCGGCGGCGACGATCACCTCCGTGGGTGAGATCGGCCGACCATCGGTCTTGGTGCGCAGATAGATGGGGTCCCATCGGTCGGACGCTGTGACAGACGGGCCCTCGGTGGCGCCGTACATTCTCGTGACCGTACCCAGCCGCTCGGTTGCGGCGGCGGTCAGCGAGTCGGGAATATCGGCTCCGCCACAAGCGATGTAGCGGATGGATGGGGTGTCGAGCTCCGCCGCGGTGGCTGCGTCGAGCAGGCCCCGGAGGAAGGGCGTCGAGAAGATCATGAAGCTGGCGTGCTCGGACCGGATGAGATCCAAAGCTGCATCGGCATCCCAGATATCCTGCAGCACAACAGTTGTGCCGAGTAAGCACGGCAGCGTCAGCGCGCAATTCACCCCGGTCACATGGGTGACCGGCGATGGGTTGAAGATCACGTCGCGCTCGTTCAATCCGAACCAGGTGATCATCGACTGGTTCTCGTAGACGAGGGTGTTGTGGCTGTGCAGAACCCCTTTGGGGTCAGCGGTGGTACCAGAGGTGTACAGCAACAGGCAGATACTGTCAGGGTCGGCCGGCGGTAGACTACGTACTGCCGAAATGGCTTGCGGGGTGGCTGACTGCGTCAATTCGTCCAACGTGGTGCCGACTGCCGCGTTGACGGGGTCTCCTTCGATGGAGACGACAAGCTGCAGGTCGGGAAGGTCGCTCACCAGGTCCCGATACATTGCCCCGAAATCGAAGCCACGGTGCGTTCCGGGGATGAGCACCACCTTTGCGCGAGCCTGCCCGAGAATGAATCGGAGTTCCCGGCCTCGGTAGATGGGAACGATCGGGTTGGCGATCGCGCCGAGCTTCATGACGGCCTGAAACGCGATGACCGCCTCGGCGCAATTGGGCAGCTGGAACGCCACGACGTCGCCGGATCGCACACCGCGACCTCGCAGTGCTGCCGCGAGCCGTGCCGACGCGTCGTCGAGTTCACCGAAGGTGATGCGACGCGCACCGTCGATCACCGCAACAGCGTCTGGGTATCGAGCGGAGGCTTGCTCGAGGAAGTGGGCGACGGGCTGATCGCGCCAGTGCCCGGCATTCCTATAGCTCTGCGTCAGAGCAGCATTCGGTGGCCGTGTGGGATACATGACCACCTCCTCGCCCCCGTGAGTACTTTTCTGACACGGACTACAGTATCTAATCCCGCTAACTATGTACAGACTTGGCGCACATCACAATGTCCGTAGGTATGGTTAGCACTGCGAGACGAACTTGGAGGCGGGGGAGAAACACATGACCATCGAGCAAAGCGTTCCGCGGGCGCGCGCGCCCAAGATCTCGGCGCGGGTGGCCAACGTGATTGCGGATCAGATCCTCGGAGGCGGAATCGTCGTCGGACAACGGCTGCCCACAGAGAAAGAAATGGTCGCAGAGCACGGGGTGGCGCGTACGACCGTCCGGGAGGCGCTGCGTCTGCTCGAAAGCCGCGACCTCGTGACGATCAAGTCCGGCATCGGTGGCGGCCCGGTGGCAAAACGGCCGGAGCTCGAGTCGCTCGGCAACACGATGAAGCTGTTCCTGCAGATCAACGGCGCCAACATCAGCGATGTCATCGACGTGCGCCTGATGATGGAGCCCATCGTCGCCCGTCAGGCCGCGGCGAACGTCACCGACGATCAGCTCGAGACCATGCAACTGGCGCTCGACCGCATGCGTGAGGATCCCGGCGACTACGCCAATTTCCAGGAGAACAACGCGGTCTTTCAGCGCAGTGTGTACGAGGCAGCCGGAAACCCGGTCCTGAAAATCGTGATGGAGACGCTATGGCTGCTGGTGCGCGACGCCGAGCCCAGCGAGCATCCGATGCCCACCCGCCTCGCCGCGATCGAGATGCAGCAGGACGTGCTCGACGCGATGCGTGACCGGGATTCCGAGGCGACCGCCACGGCCATGAACGCATTCAACGAGGAATCCGCCAAGTACTACCGCCGCCGTCTCAGCGACATCATCTCCCAACCGGTGCACTGGCAGCTGTAGACACTGCCAGCGGCCGTGTGCCAGATTGTTCGCGAATCGGCGGGAACATTTTCCATGACCGAGGTCTCCTATCTCTGACTGCTTCACCAAGACAGAGAATCAACAGCACCGAGTCACAGGAGACATCATGGCCACCGAGTACTACGACACCAACGCAGACGGCATCATCGACACCGCTCTCACCGACACCGACGGCGACGGCATCGCCAACTACGAGGAGTACGACACCGACGGTGACGGATTCGCCGACGAGATGCACGAGGACGCCAACAACGACGGCTACATCGACACCGTGCACGTCGACACCGATGGCGACGGTTACTACGACACCACGGTGGTCGGCTGATCCACAGACTTTCCGATCTAACTGACGAGACCCACCGAGTGTTTGGTGGGTCTTCGTCGTTTCGTGTGTTTGTCGTTTCGTTCTGACAGCAGAGCGGTTCAGGACTTCGTGAACGTTCCCAGCCCGTTGTCGTCGAAGTACTCGAGCACCACTGCGTTGCCGTTGAACGTCGCCTGCGACACCGTGCCCGGGTTCGGCATCTCGCCGGTGGGGATGAACGTCCACGTGTCCCCACTCCACGGTGCCAACGTGTACTGCACCCGGTCCGGTCCGATGGTCAGTTGCAGGTTGCCGTCGGGCATCGGTGCCACAGTCGCCTCGCCCCAGTACGGGTTGGCGTAGGTTCCTGCGTACCGCGGCAGCGGTCCGGACGGAGCCGCGTCGGCGGGGCGTTGCTTGCCGGCGAGTTCACCCTCGGCCGGAGCGGCTGTCAGCTGCGCGTAACCCTTGACCCAATCCTGCGTGATCTTCCCGTACTGGACGAGGTCGACGAACTCGGCGGTCAGGGCCTCGACGGCACCGATCGGTCCGGCGTTGCTCAGGGCCACGATGCCCACGTTCAGGGACGGGATCATCACGTAGTTGGTCGCAGCTCCCATGTTGAACGCACCGGAGTGGCTGTTGATAACGCGTCCGGACGATGTGGTGCTGACGTTCACGCCGTACCCGGACGTGCCCGATCGGAACGACGTGTCCTGGCCGGGGCCGTGTGCGAACTCACTGGTGAAAGCTGCGACCAGCGGCTCCTTCTCGACCAACGGCTCCCCGTTGTGTACCCCACCTGCGAGAACCAGATTCATCCACTTCGCGAGGTCGTTGACCGTCGACGAGACGCCACCGGCCGGGGATTGTGCGTCGGGATCCCGCTGGAACTTGGGCTCGTACTTGTCGCCCACCAGGGTGTGGGGGATCGCGCGATCGGTGTGCGCCATGTAATCGGCGAAGCGGGAACTGGTGTTGGTCATGCCCAGCGGCCCGTAGAGCGAGTTCTGGCTCAGAGTTGCCCAATCGGTTCCGGCTGCGGCGGAGACGGATTCGGCGGCCGCGGTGATGCCGAAGTTGGTGTACGCATCGTGAACCCGGAAATCGGCCGCCTCGATCGGCTCTTGCGCGAGCTTGCTCAGGATCTCTTGCTGCCCGTAGCCGAGGTCTTCGAGGATGTCTCCGGCGTGAAGCGGTAGCCCCGACCTGTGGGTGTACATGTCGGCGATGGTCACGTGGTCGCTGATCCAGGGATCGCTCATCGCGAACGATGGCAAGTTCTGACGGACGGGGGTTTCCCATTCCACGACATCCTTACCGACCTGCTCGGCGATGACGGTGGCCCCGACCGACTTGGACAGCGACGCGATCTGAAAGACGGTGTCGGCGTCCACTTTGCTGTCTTTGCCGACCTCTCTGACCCCGAAACCTTCGGCGAAGGCCACCTCCCCACCGCGCACAACTGCCACCGCAAGGCCGGGGATCTTCGTCTTCGACATGATGCTCTCGGCGAGCTCGGGCACCCGGTCGATGGCGTCATCGATCTGCTGCTCGCTCACCGCCACAGCCGAATTGGCCGGCGGCGGACCCGAGAAGTCGCCTTCCGGACTCGACGATCCGCTGTCGTCCCCGCATGCGGACATCATGAAAACTGCCGAGAGCGCCGTGACGGCGAACTGCAATCGGCGAGAGGTGGTCCATTTCGTCATAGTCGACATCTTTGGCCATGAAGGACCGTTTTGCACCGGAAATGCCAAGAGCCGCACACCTTCTAGAAGGCGTGCGGCTCTCGGGTGGAGCTTGTCGGATCAGATCAGGCGTCGGCACCGATCCCGATTCTGCTTGTCAGGAATCGGCACCGATGATGAAGGCTTCGAGCTGCTTGCGCGCGACGTCGTCGGCGAGCTGCTCGGGCGGGCTCTTCATGAGGTAGGCCGAGGCCGGGAGGATGGGCCCTCCGATACCGCGGTCCTTGGCGATCTTCGCCGCACGAACGGCGTCGATGATGATGCCGGCCGAGTTGGGGGAGTCCCAGACCTCGAGCTTGTACTCGAGGCTCAGCGGCACGTCGCCGAAGGCGCGACCTTCGAGGCGGACGTAGGCCCACTTGCGGTCATCCAGCCACGCAACGTGGTCGGACGGTCCGATGTGAACGTTCTTGTCGTCGATCTTGCCCGCCAGCGAACCGGTGAGGTTCGAGGTGACGGCCTGGGTCTTCGAGACCTTCTTGGATTCGAGACGCTCACGCTCGAGCATATTCTTGAAGTCCATGTTGCCGCCGACGTTCAGCTGGTACGTGCGGTCCAGCGTGACACCGCGGTCCTCGAACAGCTTCGCCATCACGCGGTGGGTGATGGTGGCACCGACCTGGCTCTTGATGTCGTCGCCCACGATCGGCACACCGGCATCTTCGAACTTCTTGGCCCACACGGGGTCGCTGGCGATGAAGACCGGGAGGGCGTTGACAAACGCGACGTTCGCGTCGATGGCGCACTGTGCGTAGAACTTGTCGGCCTGCTCGGAACCGACGGGCAGGTAGGACACGAGCACGTCGACCTTGGCGTCCTTCAGGGTCTGGACGACATCGCCGCCCTCGCCGTCGGCCTCGGTGATGGTCTCGCGGTAGTACTTGCCGAGTCCGTCGAGGGTGTGGCCCCGCTGCACGGTGACGCCGGTGGGCGGCACGTCGGCGATCTTGATGGTGTTGTTCTCGCTGGAGAAGATGGCATCCGAGAGGTCGAAGCCGACCTTCTTGGCGTCCACGTCGAATGCGGCGACGAACTCGACGTCGCGGACGTGGTACTTGCCGAACTTCACGTGCATGAGGCCCGGAACGGAAGCGTTCTCGTCGGCATCCTTGTAGTACTGCACGCCCTGGACCAGGGATGAGGCGCAGTTACCCACGCCAACAATTGCCACGCGTACTGTGTTGTCACCCATGGTCGGGTTCCCCTTCTTTGTGTGGTGTAACCGAAGTTGTTTCGGGTTCTGTCGTAACCGCCTCGGTCGGCAACGGTCCGGGATTCCTCGACGTCTTGGTCGACTCCCCGGCCCATTCCGAACTCTCGGCGGCGATGAGTTCGTTGAGCCAGCGAACTTCACGCTCACTGGATTCGAGACTCAGCTGATGGAGTTGCTTGGTGTAGCGATCCACTGTGCGGTTCGAACGTCCGACGGCCTCTCGGAGACCTTCGCGCCGCTCTTCCACCTGCCGGCGACGACCCTCGAGGATGCGCATGCGCGCTTCCGCGGGAGTCCGGCTGAAGAATGCGAGATGCACTCCGAAGCCGTCGTCGGTGTAGTTCTGCGGTCCGGTGTCGGCGACCAGTTCGGCGAACCGTTCGCGTCCCTTCGGGGTGAGCGCATAGACGCGACGAGCGCGTCGTTTGAGCGTTCCCGGAGGGCCCGAATCCTCAGCGATCAAACCGTCGGCCTGCATGCGGCGCAGTGACGGGTACAGCGATCCATACGAAAACGCGCGGAACGCCCCGAGCAGTCCGGTGAGCCGTTTACGCAGCTCATAGCCATGCATCGGGGATTCGAGGAGCAAACCGAGTACCGCGAGTTCGAGCATCTCCGATCGCACCTCCGTTCAACGTGTTGCAGAAACCTGTACCGCAGATGCTACACACATATGTATCGGGCCGATATAACCGGGATGGAAACTGTGCCTGAACTGGGATTATCCGCAGCATGCACGCGTTGAGAACGGTCGGTGCCGCAAAAATGGGGCCGTCAGCAGCGACGATCGGAGCCCTTCTGCGGTCTTGGCGGCGCCGAACCGCCAAATCTTCCGAGTCGGCGGCACGTACTCTTGATTCGTGCGATTGCAGCGACAGGTGGTGGACTACGCGTTACAGCGGAAGTCCCGGCTGGCCGAGGTCTACTCCGGACGTACCGGGGTTGCCGAGGTGTGCGATGCCAGCCCCTATCTGCTGCGTGCGGCGAAGTTTCACGGCCGTCCCAGTTCGGTGCGATGCCCGATCTGCCGGAAAGAACAGGTCACCATCGTGTCCTGGGTGTTCGGCGAAAAGCTCGGGCAGGTGTCGGGGTCGGCGCGGACTACGGAGGAGATCCTCCGCCTGGCCGTGAGCCAGGAGGAGTTCTCGGTACATGTGGTGGAGGTGTGCCGGACCTGCAGCTGGAACCACCTGGTCCAGTCGTACGTGTCCGGCCTGCCTCCGCGTCCACGGGTACGGCGGACCCGGCGGGTAGCGGGGGGTCGAATGGCGAACAGTTCAGCCGATGCAGCCACTGACGTGGGTGCCGGCGGCGGCCCAGAAGGAATGGGCTCAAAAGGGATCGGCACTGAAGGTATGGAGAAGTACTTGTGAGCAATGGCCCTGACGGACCCAACCGGTCCGGTTGGACCTCGGAGCACGACGGCGGCGGCCGCGCTCCCTCCAGCAGCAACCCGGTCGAGAAGAAGCGACGGTGGCAGAAGGCAGTCGCCTGGATCGTCGGTCTAGGCGGCGCGCTGCTCCCGGCTTTCGCGCTGGTGATGGCAGCGGTGTTCCTGGTGACCTACGCCGGAGCCGAGGTGCCCGCACCCGGCGACATCAAGCAGAGTCAGATCGCCACGGTGGTCGACACCCGGGGCGGCGAACTCGCGCGAATTGTGCCACCGGAGGGCAACCGCACCGATGTGCCGATCACCGAGATCCCGCAGGTGCTGCAGCAGGCCGTGATCGCAGCCGAGGACCGCGAGTTCGCGAGTAACTCGGGCTTCTCGATCCGCGGTTACTCTCGCGCGGCGTGGGGCAAGGTGACCGGTCGCGAGGACGCGGGTGGTGGCTCGACCATCACCCAGCAGTACGTGAAGAACGTGCTGACCGGCGACGAGGCCAGCTACCAGCGCAAGTTCCGTGAACTCGCGATTTCCACGAAGATGTCCAGCGAGTGGACCAAAGAAGAGATCCTCGCGGCGTACCTCAACACCATCTACTTCGGTCGCGGCGCCTACGGTGTCTCGGCGGCGGCCAAGGCGTACTTCAACAAGAACCTCGCCGACATCACCCTGTCGGAGGCGGCTGTACTCGCGTCGTCGATCCGCTCTCCCTCCTACTACGACCCGGCAACCAACCTCCAGGCTGCCGAAGGGCGCTGGGAGTACGTCCTCGACGGCATGGTCACGATCGGCGCGATCAACAGGGAAGAGGCCGACGCGCAGGAGTACCCGAAGGTCGTCGATACCCAGGCCGTTGCCGGCGACCCGGCGAGCGACGGACCCAACGGACTGATCAAGCAGCAGGTACTGGCCGAGCTCGGCACACTCAACATCTCCGAAGAGGAGATCCGCACCGGCGGTCTTCGCATCACCACCACCATCGATCCGCAGGTGCAGCGGGCGAACTTCACCGCGGCGAACGACCTCCGAGAGGGTGAGCCGCCCGAGCTGCGGACGTCTGTGGTGTCGATCGATCCACGGACCGGCGCGGTCCGGGGCTACTTCGGTGGCAACGACGGCAACGGATTCGATTACGCGCAAGCCAATCTGCAGACCGGCTCGTCGTTCAAGGTGTTCGCTCTGGTGGCAGCACTCGAGCAGGGCATCCCGCTGTCGAAGACTTACAGCTCGGCGCCTTTCGAGGGACCCGGCGGCCTCACCGTCACCAACTCGGACGGCGAATCCTGCGGGTCGTGCAACCTGGCGACGGCCATGAAGATGTCGCTGAACACCGTTTATTACCGCCTGATGATGGACCTCAACGGTGGACCCACCGCGGTCGCCGATGCGGCTCACCGCGCGGGCATCCCCGAGGTCGCGGCCGACGGCGCCAAGACACTGCAGAACCCCGACGGCGGAGTCGAGGGTGGTGTTGTGCTCGGGCAGTACGCATCTCGCGTCATCGACATGGCGTCGTCGTACGCCACGCTCGCGGCGTCGGGCATGTACCACGCGCCGCACTTCGTCCAGAAGGTCGAGAACTCGCAGGGGCAGGTGCTCTACGAGCGCACCGACAATGCGGGTGAACGCCGGCTGCCGGCCGAGGTGGCCGACAACACCACGGCTGCACTGGAACCGATCGCCTCGTACTCGAACGGCAACGCTCTCGACGGGGGCGAGCGGCCGTCCGCCGCCAAGACAGGCACCACCCAGCTCGGCGACACCGGGCTGAACAAGGACGCCTGGATGGTGGGGTACACGCCGCAGCTGTCGACGGCAGTATGGGTTGGTACCGACAAGGGCACCGCGCTCAAGAACTACACCGGCGCAACGATCTACGGGTCAGGCCTGCCGGCGCAGATCTGGCGGACAGCGATGAACCGAGCTCTCGACGGCCGGCCGATCGAGGAGTTCCCGGAACCGGGCGAGATCGGTGGAGTTGCAGGCGTTCCCTATGAGCCGCCGCCGCAGACCTACACCCCCACGCGCACGGTGCCGACCACCACCACACCGCCGACCACCACCACTCGGCCGGGCGTGACGCTCGGCCCCGGTGTGGTGATCCCGCTCCCGGGTGGCGGGCCCGACCCTGACACCGAGACGGAGACAGAGCCGGTACTCCCGCCCGAAGAGGGTGGACCGTCCACAGGTACCCGCTGAGCGAGTGGGGTGATGACCGACGGGGAAGCGACCGAATCGACGTCGCACGAAGTGCGCGACGATGACGGTTCGGCTGCGACGGAACACCTGAACGTATTCGAGTCGCCTGCGTTGCCCGCGGCCGATCGTCGGGAGGCGACCACACGCGTCCTGCCGAGCCGTACCGATCCGATCGCTTCTCCGGGCAGCATGGTGATCGGTGGCCCGGTCGGTCTGCACGCGGTGGTGGGGCGCAGCCCCGGCTGGACGCCGATCCGGGTGATTCTCCTGATCGCCCTCGTGTTCATGGCGTTGGGCTGGTATGCGAAAGCCGGCTGCCTGCAACAGGCGCCGGACAAGACGACCGGCGAACAGACACTCGATTGGTCGGATCACCGCCAGTACACCGCGATGTGTTACGCCGACACCATCCCGCTCTACAGCGCCGAGCGACTCAACGAAGGCGCACTCCCGTACAAGACGTTCTGGTACGAGGACAACGGTGCCGGAGGACAGAAGCAGCGGTTCATGGAGTATCCGGTACTGACCGGGATGTTCATGTACGCCGCGGCTCAGGCCACCGAGGCCTGGCAATGGGCACACGACAATTGGGGCTTGCCCAGCGCGTTGGACGTGGTGGTCTTCTTCAATCTCGTGGCGCTGGGACTGGCATTGTGCTGGCTGGTGACCATCTGGGCCACCGCGCTCACCGCAGGGCGCAGGGTGTGGGCCGTGATGCTCGCAGCTGTCTCTCCTCTTGTCGTGGTCCACATCTTCACCAACTTCGATGCCATCGCCACTGCGGCGCTCGCCTTGGCGATGTTGGCGTGGGCCCGACGAAATCCGTGGATGACCGGGGTGTTCCTCGGAATCGGCATCGCGGCCAAGCTCTATCCCGGATTGTTGTTGGTCCCGTTGCTGGTGCTCTGTCTCCGTGCAGGCAAGGTCCGCGACTTCGCCGTCACCGCTCTGATGACCGCCGCGACCTGGTTGATCATCAACCTGCCGATCATGGTCCTGCACTTTCGCGGCTGGACCGAGTTCTTCCGCCACAACTCTTCTCGGGGCACCGATCCCGACACGATCTACAACGTGGTGTCGGCTGTCACCGACTACCAGTGGGGCAACCAACCGGGGCAGCCGCCGTCTCTGCTGAACGCGGTGAGCATGGCGTTGTTCGTGGTGGTCTGTATCGGCATCGCGTTCATCGGCTTCCACGCACCGCTTCGGCCGCGGTTGGCCCAGTTGGCCTTCCTGACCGTCGCCGGGTTCCTGTTGGTGAACAAGGTGTGGAGTCCGCAGTACTCGCTGTGGCTGGTGCCTCTCGCGGTTCTGGCCCTGCCGCACACGCGAATCCTGTTGACGTGGATGCTGATCGACGCTCTCGTCTGGGTGCCACGAATGATGTGGTACCTGTTCCAGGAGACGGACGACGGCTTGCCCGAGCAGTGGTTCCTGTCCGCAGTTGTGGTCCGGGACTTCGCGGTTCTGGCACTGTGCGCGTTGGTGATCTGGCAGATCTATCACCCGACCGACGATCTGGTGCGACGCGGTTCCGGATGGCAGAGCCTGGCCGTGGACGACCCCGGCGGTGGGGTGCTCGACAGGGCTCCCGACCGGTTGCCGTGGCCGAGGCGGATCAAGGTGAGAACTCGTCCGGCGCCGGACGATCCGACCACCGACTCGATGGCGGTCTCCTCGCGCACGTGACCTGCCGCACCTGAACGGAGTGAGCTGAGGCGGCCCCTCAGGCCGGGCTCATCGTTCCAGCCTCGTGGAGAGAGCCTCTCTCGCGGCGGGCCAGTCGTCGTCCGTCATCGCGTATTGCGCTGTGGTGCGCCACGTTCCATCGGGGAGTGGACGGTGCTTGCGCAGCAGACCTTCGAACGTGGCGCCGAGTTTGGCGATGCCGGCCCGCGATTGCGCGTTGCGTTCATCGGTATGCCACACCACCCTGACGGCTGACAGGTCCTCGAAGGCGCGGCGCAGCAGAAGCAGCTTGGCCTCCGGATTCACCGCGGTGCCGTGTACGGCTGCGGAGTACCAGGTGTGGCCGATGGCCAGCGCGCGGTAGTCGGGAGTGATGTCGTAGTAGCTCGTGGAGCCGACCACGCGACCACTGTCTTGTTCGACCACCGCGAACGCGACACGGTCGGGGGTGTCGAGGGCGGTCTGGATGTACCGCTCGGCGGCGGCAACGTCGCCGGGCACCGTTGTCCACCGGAATGCCTCAGGTTGGTCCACCGCGGCAGCAAGGGCGGGCGCATCGTCGAGTACCAACTCGCGCAACATGATTCGAGCGCCGGAGAGCGTGGGGGCGGTGTACCAGGTCATGCCGGTACGGTAGCCGCCGTCGAGGCTGGGGGCGAGACCTTTTCCGGTGGCACCCGCAGAGGCCGGCCGACGAAGTGGTAGATCAGGATCGCCAGGCACAGCGCGTGCGACCACACGCCCAGTTGGACACCGCCCATCACCCACCACTCCATCTCGTCACCGCGAGTGAGGATGCCGAACATGCGGAAGATGGTGAGGTCGAGCGCCAGATCGCCGACGAGGTACAGCGTGACCAGGCGCCAGTCGACCTTGAGGAGCACGAAGAACGGAAGTATCCACAGCGTGTACTGCGGCGAATGGACCTTGTGAAACAGCATGAACCCGGCCAGCATCGCCGCGCTCACGCCGATCCACGGAAAGACGTTGCCGCGCTGCCAATGTCTGAGCCCCAACCACACCGCCACGCCCAGCGAGACGATGATCAGCAGAGGTGAGGCGACCCCGACGATCGAGTTGTAGACGCTGTTCGCATCGCTCGGCCCGTCGCCGGTGACATGCCTCAGTCCCCAGTACCAGATGGTGTTGGTGTCGACGTCGGCCTTGCGTTTGCCCTGGAACGACAGCGAAGCCTGCCAGCCCTTGAACCCGGCGATCATGAACGGCAGTTGCACCGCGATCACCGTGACGACCGCGACCGCGACGACGCCGGCGGCTCCGGTCCAATCCAGGGACCGGCGGGTCAGCCGGGTGCGCAGCGACGTGGACCCACTCGCCTCGGAGTCGGGCACCATCGCGCGGGTCAGCACGAAGATGGCCAACGGCAGCACGAACAAGCCGGGGTAGATCTTGAGACAGAAGCCGATCGAGAGGATGAAGGACGCCCAGAGCGCGCTGGTCCGCAACGACAACCACGGCTTGCCGGTCCGCGGATTGATCCGTGCGCCGAGGATCATCACCGCGATGGCGCCCACCGACGTCGCGACCACCGGCAGCTCCCAGTTGTGGAACGCGTAGAGGATCAGCGGGGGAGTGGCTGCCCAGAGCATCACGTACCAGCGGGCCAGCAGGGCGAGCAGGATGACGATCAGGATCCCGAAGGGTACGAGCAGGATCGCGGACTGGGTCAGGAACTCGGTGTCGGTGTGGGCGCCGCTGGCGCCGAAGTACATGAGCAGTCCCGACAGCACCGGATACTCGACCACGCCTCCGAAGAGCACCCCGTTGTCGGTGATGCCCCCGTGGATGTACGGGAACACGTGGTTGTTGATGTCGCGGCCGATCCACAAGAACTGCAGGTCGGAATAGCAGGGCATGATGATCTCGCTCGAACCGACCGGCCAGAGCGCACTGCGGCCGGACCCGTCGAACGGAGGGCCGCCGCAGGTGGCCTTGCCCAGGTAGCCGAGCCACATGAACAGTGAACTGATCAACAGCGCGAGGGTCAGGATGAGCAGGAGCTCGCCGCGGCCGGCGCTGATACGCGCCCGCCAGCCCGGTCGCGGTGTCGTCGTCATTTCCCAGGTGGAGGTGGGGGACGGCGAAGGCATGGCCTACAGGGTAGGGGGTGTCGATACGCCTCGGCCCGCCCGGTCTGGGGGTGGCTGTGGCGTAGAGACCAGGATTTCGCTGGTCAAGCACTGTTGGGGTAGCCTGGACCGGTTGCCGACGCAGGCGACCCTCCTGCCACGGATCGTCCGTGGCCGACCTAGTCCATAGGAGGTGATGAGGTCTTATGCGTCACTACGAATTGATGGTCATTCTTGACCCCAACCTGGATGAGCGAACTGTAGCTCCATCGTTGGATACCTTCCTCAATGTGATTCGCCAGGATGGCGGAAATGTTGCGGGCGTCGATGTCTGGGGCAAGCGCCGTCTTGCCTACGAAATCCTCAAGCACACTGAGGGGATCTATGCAGTCGTCGATCTCAATGCCGAGCCCAAGACGGTCACCGAGCTCGATCGCCAGCTGAAGCTGAACGAGTCCGTGCTGCGCACCAAGGTGATGCGCGTGGACGAGCGTGCCAAGGTACGCCGCGCCAAGGTTGCTGCGAAGCACGCTGCCAAGGCTGCGGCCAAGCCGGCCAAGTAGCTCGTGATGTTCGAGTGGTCCGATCGGGCTCGCTCGAACGTCCAATGCGTGTCGGTGCCGAGCTCTAGGCTCGGTGCACATCGACCCACACCACTGCGCAACCGCAACTGAACTCGGGAGATACACATGGCAGGCGATACCGTCATCACCGTTGTCGGAAACCTGACGGCAGATCCGGAACTCCGGTTCACGCCGTCCGGTGCAGCCGTCGCGAACTTCACCGTGGCGTCCACGCCACGCACGTTCGATCGGCAGTCCAACGAATGGAAAGACGGCGAAGCGCTGTTCATGCGGTGCAACATCTGGCGCGATGCTGCCGAGAATGTTGCCGAATCTCTCACCAAGGGTTCACGAGTGATCGTGTCCGGCCGGCTCAAGCAGCGGTCGTATGAAACCCGCGAGGGTGAGAAGCGCACCGTGGTGGAGCTCGAGGTCGACGAGATCGGTCCCTCGCTCCGCTATGCCACCGCAAAGGTCAATCGGGCCTCGCGCGGCGGCGGTGGCGGAGGCGGCGGCAACTTCGGTTCCGGCGGAAGCGGCGGTGGAAACCGCGGCGCTGCTGCGAACTCGGGTGCAGCCGCACAGAACGACGATCCGTGGGGCAGCGCGCCTGCCAGCGGCTCGTTCGGTGGCGGGGACGACGAACCACCGTTCTGACGAACATCTGAGTCTGCACAGGTAGCTGTGCACCTCAACACTTTTGGAGTGACAACACATGGCTGGAAAAGCTAAAGGCGGACGGAAGGTCCGTGGCGCAGAAAAGATCGTCAAGGCCAAGGCCTGCACTTTCTGCAAAGAGAAGAACCTGCTGATCGATTACAAGGACACCGCGCTTCTGCGTCGTTTCTTGTCTGACCGTGGCAAGATCCGCTCGCGTCGGGTCACCGGAAACTGCGTCCAGCATCAGCGGGACGTGGCCATCGCGGTGAAGAATTCGCGCGAAGTTGCCTTGCTGCCCTTCACCTCCACCTCTCGATAAGCGGAAAGGACCAAGAACATGAAACTGATCCTCACCGCAGAGGTAGAGAAGTTGGGTGTCCCCGGCGACACCGTCGAGGTCAAAGACGGCTACGGCCGTAACTTCCTGCTGCCTCGTGGGCTGGCCATCGTCGCCACCCGCGGAGCAGAGAAGCAGGTCGAAGGCATTCGTCGTGCACAGGACGCTCGCGCAGTGCGCGGTCTCGAGCACGCCAACGAGCTCAAGCAGGCCATCGAAGGGCTCGCCGAGGTCACGTTGGGTGTCAAGACCCACGACTCGGGCAAGCTGTTCGGTTCGGTCTCGGCCGCTGACGTTGTCAGTGCCATCAAGAGTGCCGGCGGACCTGCTGTCGACAAGCGCAACATCGAGCTGCCCAAGGGCCACATCAAGGCCACCGGTACCTACCCGGTCTTGGTGAACCTGCACAGCGACGTTGTTGCACAGTTCAACCTCACCGTGACTGCCGGCAAGTAGTCACCAGGTTCTACACGCAACAAACCCCCCGGCCACATGTGGTCGGGGGTTTGTTGTATCTGCGAGTGATCAGACGGTGCAGAGGGGACGGATCTCGTTCGAACCGCCGGTGGTCGGAGAGGTGAGGAGCAGGCAGGCGTTGTAGCCGCGGTCTTCGGCGACCTTGCGGATCTGCTTCCACTGGTCGGTGCTCACGGCCGGCTCACGCGACAACACGAATGCTGATGTGCGCTCGGGGCTTCCGACAAATGCCCAGGAGTAGTCATCGGCGATGTAGGTGACCACATAGTTGGTGGGCCCATCCTTGGATTCCTGCGTCGGAACGCCTGCGAAGCTGACGTGGAGCTGGGCACCGGTCACCTTGTCGTTGACCCGAGCGTTGCCGACGATCCGGTTCTCCTGGTTGGTCCAGGTGGTGCAGGTGTTCTCCACCCGGATGTTCGTCGGGTCGATCAACTGGTAGTTCGCCATCGTGTCGCGCGCACAGATGAGGTTGAACGGCTGTGGGATGGCGGCGATCTGATTCCAGTCACCGAGATAACGCTGGGTGTCCAGCTTGGCCACCGGCTTCAGCGGCTGGGGTAGCGAGCTGGTGTCCGCCGAAGCGGGAGCCGCACAGGCAAGAGCGAAAGCGATTGCAAGACCGCCGATCACGATGCGACTGAGTCGGCGAGGTGAAAACGCCATGGTGTCATCTCCTACTTCTGTTGTTGTAACTCCGGTTGTGGACGCGCTTTTCGGTCCACGGTGCCTGGCCACCAGATGCGGGGCCCGATCACGCTGAAGAGTGCGGGGATCACCACGGTCCGAACCAGGAACGTGTCGAGGAGGATTCCGAGTCCGACGATGATGCCCAGCTGGGTCAGTGTGATGAGCGGGAGGATGCCGAGCACGCAGAAGACTGCGGCCAATACGATTCCCGCACTGGTGATCACAGCACCGGTAGAGGCCACTGCCCGCACGATGCCGTCTCGCGTGCCGTGGCCGGGTGTCTCCTCCCTCGCTCGGATCACCAAGAACATCGTGTAGTCGATTCCCAGGGCAACCAAGAAGAGGAAGGAGTAGAGCGGGACGTTGTTATCCAGGGCCGGGAAGCCGAAGATGTGTTCGCTGATGAGGCTACCGATCCCTATGGCGGCGATGGTGCTCAGCACTGTTGTCGCGACCAGCACCACCGGTGCCACCAGGGCGCGCAGGAACACGATCAGGATGACAAACACCACGGCGAGGATCAGCGGGATGATCAGGAGCCGATCACGTTCGGACGCGTTTGCGATGTCGAGGGCTTTGGCATCGGACCCGCCGACGAGTGCCTGCGCATCGGGAACGTCGCCCGTGGCGTCGCGTAACTGATCGATGATGTCGAATGCCCGCTCGGACGCTGGGTCGGCGTCGATGACCACGGACCACTTGGTGAGGCCGCTGTCGGACCGTCCCGTTTCGGTCGCCGAGATCACTCCGTCAGTGCTGTCCAGGACGGACTGGATCCTCTCGGCGGCAGCGGTGTTCGCGATGACGGTTGTCGGGTCGGACTGCCCGGCGGGGAAGTGCTCGGCGAGTGTGTCGAAACCTTCGACGGAGTCCGCGCTGACGCGGAACTGCTCGGTCTGCGAGAGGCCGATGTTTGCGCCGAGCAGACCCAACGAACATGCGATCAATGCCGTGAGGGCAACCGCGAGAACGCGAACCGGGTGCCGGGAGACGGCGTTTGCGATCTTGAACCAGTTGCCGCCCTCGGTGGGCACCGGATCGCCCACCTTGGGGATGAACGGCCAGAAGAGTCGAGTTCCGAAGAGCGCCAACAGGGGTGGCAACACCAGCAGGGCGAAGATCACCGCGACAACAAGACCCGCGGCCGCCAGTGCCCCGAGGCTGCGGGTACTCGGCAATGCGGCAAGCAGGAGCGTGAGGAGTGCCAGTACCACTGTCGCGTTCGAAGCGAGGATGGCTGGGCCGGCATGACGGACTGCGTGCTGCAGCGCAATCCGGTGGTCTTGCTCTTTGCGCAGCTCTTCCCGATACCGCGAGATCAGCAACAGCGCGTAGTTGGTGCCCGCGCCGAACACCAGCACACTGGTGATGCCCGAGGTGGATCCATCAAACGAGAGGCCGGTGAGCTCGGCCAACCCGGTGCCGACCGAACTCGCCAACCGATCGGCAAACCCGATGACCAGCAACGGAACCAGCCACAGAACCGGCGAGCGATACGTGACGATCAGTAAGAGGGCGACAACGAGTGCCGTCACTGCCAACAGTGTGACGTTGGCACCGGAGAACGAGTTGGCGGTGTCGGCGCCGAACGCGGGGCCACCGGTTACGTAGGTGGTCAGTCCGCTCGGTAGGCCGTCGTCGGCGGCGTCTCGCAACTCATCGACGAGGTCGGTGAGCTTGAAGCCGTTGAGCTCGGCGCTGACAGGGACGACCGAGATGGCTGCGATTCCATTCGGAGAGACGACAGCGCCCGGACCGGCCGATGCGGTGGTGGGCACCGAGCGGCCGACGGCCAGCATGCGCTGTTGCGCTTGGTCGACCGCGGCCTTGTCGTCGTCGGACAGCGGCGCGCCGTCGCTGCGAACGGTGACGAGTACGGCTGCAGATACGTCCGAATCCGGGAAGCTGTCCAGCAATTCGTTGACCTGCGCCGAATCAGCCGATGGCGGAAGCGAATCCGGCGCTTGATCTCCCGAGTCGTTCTCGCCGATGAGCCCCATGGCTGCGCCGGAGATCAGCATGACCGCCAGTGCGATCCACCACGACCTACGGCCGCTCACCGCCGCAGCAAAGCGATCCCACCAGGTGGGAGAATGGGTCGGCGTGTTCGAGGTCGCCATGTTCCCAACAATCTCATATTTTAAAATATTGAGCAACTAAACTATCTCCAGGCCTTATAGTCCTGGCAGGAGGTACCCATGCCCGACAATCAGCCGGCGCAGGACAACCGCGCGGCGCTCGAGTCCCAGATCTCATCGGATGTCCGGGCGCTCAATGCCGAGTCCGACCAGATCTCGCGTGTGTTTGCGACACTGAATGACCTCAGTGCAAACGACTTTCGCGCCCTGCTGCATGTGATGGTCGCTGACGCCGCTGGTGCGCCGTTGACGTCGGGTGCTCTCGGCAAGCGATTGCAGGTGTCGGGCGGGGCCGTGACGCATCTGGTGGAACGGATGATCGGTTCGGGGCACATCCGGCGGGAAGCGGACGAACGCGACCGCCGAAAGGTGATCCTGCGCTACGACGAACACGGGATGGCCGTGGCGAGGGCGTTCTTCGCGCCGCTGGGCAAGCACACCCACGATGCGATGGTGGACCTTCCCGACGAGGATCTTGCTGCGGCCCATCGGGTGTTCACGGCGTTGATCTCCGCGATGCACACGTACGAAGACGAACTCGGGAACGCCGGTGGAGCGACGCCAGGGCGGTGACTCGTGGGGTCGGTGTGCGCTCCCCAGACCCTCCGACTTCGGCGACTTCCTCCGGTTGCAGTCGGAGGATGTGACCACAGTCGGAGGGCTTGCTGCCCAGGATGATTGGGTCAGCGCTGGTCCGGAGGAAGGAACTCGGGGGAGCGGTTCGCGTCGTGGTACTGGTCGCCGGCCGGCGTCACGAACTTGTACCAGGACTGGGTCAACGTGAACGCTCGCGGGCCGGCCACGCACGTGACGCCGATGGGGCTCACCGCGCAGCTCGATCCGTCTACGGTGATCGATTCACCGATCTGCAGCAGGGGTGGTTGGAACCAACCACGTGGTCGCACCGTGTACGAGGTGTTCGGGGGGACCCAATAGGGGCCCGTCTGCCCTGCCGAGATGGCCGCACCGACGATTCCAGGGGGCGCGGTGGACGGGTGGCCGGTGCACGCTGCGTACGCGTAGCCGGGGCCCAGGGCGCAGACTCGACCACCGGGCGTGACGAAGAAGGTCTTGCCGTTGTCGACGAAGTCGGGGGACCGGTAGCCGTTGGGGTCCACGGGCACGTAACCGGCGAGATCGGGGACCTGTGTGTACGTGGGACCCGGTACGGCCGAGGCCACCGAACCTGCCGACAGCAGTCCGACAGTGGCCGCGACCGCGGCGATCACCCCGATGATCTTCCTCATGAACGCCTCCCCAGATCATTCGTTCGTGCCCGATCATTGCACCACTGTTGGTCGCCTCGTGTGACCGGTTCAGGGAGCACAGATCGGTGCACGTCACGGTCACTTTAGGGCAAGTGATGGATGTTCGTGCGTTTGTAGTACAAGTCGATTTGTCAAACCGAACACGCCCGGAACCGCACTTGCCGAGACACGCCGTGTGAATGGGTATCCACAGTAAGAAAAAGTGAGTCACCGCATTTGAGCTGGGACGATGCTTCTATTCACCGCACTTATCCACAGGTAGCCAACAGGGCGCTAACAACTATCCGCACACCGTCCACAGTTGGTGCACAGGATGGTCCACAGCTCCGTTTGGCCGGATCGGCCTGAGCCCTTAGTGTCTGGCGGGTGCGCATGCAGATCGGCGGCGATCTGAGGCGATTGGGTTGTCAGACCCTCTTGGAATAGTGGTCGATGAACCTGAAGCGAAAGGGGTGGCGCGTTGGCCGTAGTTGACGATCGTGGGCATACAACTCCGCGTGAAGAGGCGCCCCCGAGCGAAGACTTCGGCCGTCAGCCCCCGCAGGACATGGCCGCCGAGCAGTCGGTGCTGGGCGGCATGATGCTGTCCAAAGATGCCATCGCCGACGTGCTCGAGAAGCTCCGGCCGGGCGACTTCTATCGGCCCGCGCACCAGGCGGTCTACGACGCAATTCTCGACCTGTACGGCAAAGGGGAACCTGCCGATGCTGTGACCGTTGCCGGGCAGCTCGACCGCGTGGGCGAGCTTCGACGTATCGGAGGGGCGCCATACCTCCATACGCTGATCTCGACGGTGCCGACCGCGGCCAATGCCGGCTTCTACGCGGAGATCGTCGCCGAGAAGGCAATCCTGCGGCGTCTGGTGGAGGCCGGCACCCGCATCGTCCAATACGGCTACGCCGGGGCCGACGGCCAGGATGTCGCCGAAGTGGTCGACCGCGCGCAGGCCGAGGTCTACGAGGTCACCGAGCGCCGTACCGCCGAAGACTATGTGGCGCTTGAGGAATTGCTTCAGCCCACGATGGACGAGATCGACTCCATCGCGTCCCGTGGTGGTCTATCCCTCGGTGTGCCAACGGGTTTCCACGATCTTGATGAAGTGACCAACGGTTTGCACCCGGGTCAGATGATCATTGTTGCGGCAAGACCTGGAGTTGGCAAAAGTACACTGGCTATGGATTTTTTGCGGTCCTGCTCCATCAAGCACCAAATGACCAGTGCCATGTTCTCTTTGGAAATGAGCAAAACCGAGATCGTGATGCGGCTGCTCTCGGCCGAAGCGAAGATCAAACTCGGCGACATGCGCTCGGGTCGGATGAGTGACGACGACTGGACCCGCTTGGCTCGCCGTATGGGTGAGATCTCTGAGGCGCCGTTGTTCATCGACGACTCGCCCAACCTCACGATGATGGAAATCCGTGCCAAGGCAAGGCGTTTGAAGCAGCGTCACGATCTCAAGCTCGTGGTCATCGACTACATGCAGCTGATGTCGTCCGGTAAGAAGGTCGAGTCCCGCCAGCAGGAAGTCTCCGAGTTCTCGCGAAGCATCAAGCTGCTCGCCAAGGAGCTCGAGGTTCCGGTGGTCGCCATCAGTCAGCTGAACCGTGGTCCCGAGCAACGTACCGACAAGCGCCCGCAGGTGTCCGACCTACGTGAGTCCGGCTCGCTGGAACAGGACGCCGACATGGTCATTCTGCTGCACCGTCCCGACGCGTTCGAACGCGATGACCCCCGTGCCGGCAGAGCGACATCATTCTCGGTAAGCACCGTAATGGCCCGACATCAACGATTACCGTTGCGCACCAACTGCATTTGAGTCGGTTCGTGGATATGGCGCGCGGCTGAGCCCTGCGTGGTACCCGCAGGTCATGTGCGTAGCAACGGTCCGTTCTCCGGCGAGAGGCGGGGAGGATGGGTCCTGCGCTGAATACAAGGGAGCGCAGCCGCTTTGATCGCGCCTGCGCGAATGTCATGGAAAGACGAGGAGGTTGATCCAGGGGGTGTTTGGCGCCGCGTTACCGCGGCACCCGGGGCATTAACAAAGGTCATAATGTTGTCACACCTTCAACAAGCTCGGCGCACGGTTGCCGCACGACGGACGGCGACGCCTAATCGTGCACCGCTTGAGCGATGACCATCGGTGACAGCGTCGGCGAGAGCCTCGAGAGCTTTGCACACCCCAAGTGCACCGGCATCTGGGCCGCGAGCTTACACCTCTCATTGGATTCCGGAACCGACGACGCCTTGGAACTGGCGGTGGTGAACAAAAATTGACTGGTTCAGCGGCGTGACTTCATTCGAGGATGCGGTCGACGGCATCGACGCCGAGGGTGACGAGTGTCGCCACCAGCTCGATGCGGTCGAGCGTCACTTCGCCGCGCAACCAGAGTGCGACCCCCTCGGTGGTGCCTCCGACCAGCACCCGGGCGATGAGTTGAGCCCGTGGATCGTCGGCTCGGTCGGCGGCGAGCAGGGTCAGCAGTTGGGTGACGAAACGGGCCACCGCGTCATCTCTCGCCGCGCGCAACCCGCGGTTACCGGGTGCCTCGAGATATAGGCGTGCGACGCGTGGATCGTCGAACGCAGTGAGGATCTCCTGTACGGCGACTTCGATGATTCGTGCTCTGGACACGTCGCGGTCGAGTTCGGCCGATGCTGCGACGATGCGATCGGCCGCCTGTGCGAGAACGTCGGTCAGTGTCTCCTCGGTGAGGTCATCGAGGCTGGAGAAGCTCAGGTACAGATGCTTTTTGGAGACCGATGCGCGTTCGCAGATCGCTCCGACGCTCAGCGATTCGATGCCGCTCTCGTCAACGAGGTCGAGGACCGCTTCGATCAGCCGACGTCGGCGCGATAGTCGGCGTTCTGTAGCGCTCTGCCCACCGTAGGGCCGCCCGGCGGGCTCGGAGGTCGGCGTCACCTGCTCATAGTGCCAGTGCCAAGCACTCTGCTGTCTCACGCCGGTCCGAACGTTGACGAAGCACTGTGCTCGATCTATCGTAATTCGAAACCGAAACGATACGGTTTCAGAATGAGGTTTCGATGCTGTGCTGCGCAATGTTGGTGCTGTTTATGGTCGGTCTGCGCAAAGTCTTTGTTGGGCTCGCCTGGTGGGCTGGGCGAGAGTTCTCGTCGGTGACAGCGATGCCGCCGGGCGCACGGCGCGTTGTTACAACGGAGCTGCCGTCGTCTGCGGTGCTCGGGCGATGAGCTCAACGCCACTGGGGCGGCTGGGTCGTCGGGTTGCAGTTCCGCTGTTGCCGACGTCGCGCCCGGTGTTGTCGCCGGTGACAAGGGGCAAGTTCGGCCGTGTCGCAGGCGTGTACGCCGCGCTTTGGTCCGTTGCCCTGCTAGGCGCCGCCAGCGGTAACGCCGTGGCAGGCGTCGCAGCGACGGGTTTGCTGCTTCCCGGCGGTGGGCATCTGGCATCAGGTCATATCGCGCACGCAGCATTGGCATTGGTTGCATTCGGACTCGCCGTCTTGATCTGGTGGATGATCGGTGCCGTCATTGCCCCGATCATCGTATGGCTGGGGTTTCTGTTCGCAGCGGTTGTGACGCATTCCCATTCGCATCTGTCGATCGCCTGGACCGC
Source organism: Williamsia sp. D3 (assembly GCF_000506245.1). Lineage (NCBI taxonomy): Bacteria > Bacillati > Actinomycetota > Actinomycetes > Mycobacteriales > Nocardiaceae > Williamsia > Williamsia sp. D3. The sequence goes on from NZ_AYTE01000020.1 coordinate 221,884, forward strand.
GATCACCGCCGGCGTGATTCCATGCGTTGCGACGGTCTCATTCGCTGTGCACGCCCTGCGTCATCGCCATCAACTGTTGGTCGCGCGCCGAGTGAACACCGAACTCGCAGGTGTCACCTTCTTTCAGACGTCAGTACCGTCGTCTCCTGAACCGTCAGTCGATGAGGCCTCGGCGGATGACCTGGCGCATCTTCGGTTTGCGCTCGACCTTGCGTTGCAACCATTGGCGGAGTTCGCAGGCTTCGACCGCCGCGATCAGTTCCGTGAGGCAGCTCTTCGTTACCAACTCTGCGTCCTGGGTTACGCGTTGTCGATGTACCGATACACCCGAACGCCTTCGTTCTCCGGGTACCTGGCCGAAGCGCAAGAGCAGTCGATTCTCAAAATGGGGGACAAGCGCGTATGGGGCTACTGGGCACTCGAAAATGCCTGGGGCCGAATGTCTTTTGGCAGAGACCCAGTTAACAACCACGACAACGTGATGCTGACCGCATGGCAAGGGGCTGCGGTCGGAATGTACGAGAGCTTCGGCGACAGTAGGTTTTCCCGGCCGGGAGGGCTGACCTATACCTGGTCTGATCAACAACGGTATCGGCACGATTTTCACGACCTCGCAGAGTCGATTCACCGCAACATGCGTCGGTCTCCCTACACGCTGTTCTCCTGCGAACCGCGCTGGATCTATCCCGTCTGCAACACCTTTGGTATCAACACCCTCATCGCCCATGACCGACTACACGGCACCGGTTTTCATGCCGACCTCGACGACGCAATCGCGCGGGCGTACGAAAGCGAGTTCACGCGCCCCGACGGCAAACTCATCGGTGTTCGCAACGAGACCCTGGGTCTGTCGTGGAACATCTGGGCCAGCGACGGTGTCAGCCTCCCCACGATCTACTGGATGAACGCGTTTCTTCCCGATCAGGCACAACGATCGTGGTGGTTGACGAAACGCGACTCGTTGGAGTTCGACGGAGATCATTTCCGGCTCCCGCGGACGGCAGCCAACCGTTGCGATGTCGGCAACTACTCATTCGGTAGTGACTCTTTCGCCCAGACCTTTCTCTCTCTGACTGCTCGCGAGATGGGAGATATCGAAATCGCAGACAAGGCATTCGCGTACGTCGACGCAAGAGAACACGTCGAACGTGTCGCCGGCGTCGCACGGTACGACCGAATGTCCACACAGGGCAACCTGTACTCGCTGCTCGCCCGGTTTTCGCGGCCCGCGGCCAATCGTGACCTGATCGGCGCGGGCTTACCCACCCATTGGCTCTCGGGACCTCGCCTCGCCGAGGCCGCCTACCCAGATGTTCTTGTGGCACGGGCCGTCACCGATGGCAGGGCACTGGATCTGGTTCTCTACCCCGGTGACGGTGGGGTACGCGCGACCTTGGTCGTCGATCAACTCCGGCCGCACCGCCGGTACGCGGCGCTGGGAACGCTCGATGCGACGGTCGAAGCAGACAGCAACGGCCGGGCACGCATCGATCTCGACGTCGAAGGACGCACCGTCGTCCGATTGGAGCCCGTCTCATGAAACTACGTCCCGGTCACCTCGTCGCTCGACGGATCAACATGTTGGATCCGGTCACAGATGCCGATGAAATCGCTCGGCTGTCTCTGGTCACTTTGCACGGCAATCCATCCCTCACCTACGCCCTGTTCACCGTTGCGTTCATGAAACAGGTGGCGGTGCCGGCTATGGCCCGAATCCTGTACCGCCGCGGAGGCGGGGACATCATGCGGTTCCCAGTCCAACGCAACGACGACACTCTGCTGTTTTTCGGGCAACTGCTCGATCACGGAGCGACGTCGCCGACCGGACGTGCATGGGTCGCGCGACTGAACCAGATCCACGCGCATTTCCCGATCCGCAACGACGACTCGCTGTACACGCTCTCAACTCTTGCTCTCGACCCACATCAGATCACCGCCGGTCTCGGGCACTCACCCTTCACGCCCCTAGAACTGGAAGGGCAGTGGCGCTTCTGGCGTTCGGTGGCTGAGCTGCAGGGTCTCAAGGATGTGCCCGAGACACGCGACGCCCTTCACGAATGGGCACGGTCCTATGAACAGCGCGAGTACGCAGCGACCAGCGATGGTCGCGCCGTGGCCCGCGCGCTGATCGACGCGTTCGCAGAGCGAGTCTTACCCAGACACCTGCAGCCCTACGCGGCCCAGATCATCTCCGCGTTGTGCCCATCTGATCTTCGGCAAGTTCACGACCTACCGCACCCCTCGTGGCTGCTCCGGTGCGCAACCAGATTGGCAGTCGCTGTTTACGCTCGGTCCACGCCGCTGCGCCTGGTCGACCTCGACCGGTCCATGGTCAACACATTCGGAGTCCGAAAGTACGGCGAGCGAGTGCCGTCCCAAGTTGGCTACCGACGACCGCAGCTCGACGATTGGCCCCTGTGAGGTAGCGAAACGCGACCTGAGCGCTGGTGTAAATGCGGGATGCGCGCCGTACTCGCATCCGCCCAACCTCGGCACAAGCCCGTAAGCTCAACACCCACTCAGCGACTCTCGATGCCTGCGCTACGCAGCTTCAGCGGACTCTGGGTGTTGCTGGCCATTCGTCAGAAGGCCCGCGGAGTGATTGCGATTCGTCCGCTTCTGCGTTGCGTTCGACTGTCGAACTGCCTACTCGATGACGATGTCGAGACTGTCGGAAACAGGCACGGACTGGCATGCAAGCCGCATGCCTTTGCCCAATTCGTAGTCGTCGAGCGTGTCGTTGACACGCATCTCGACTTCGCCGGCTTTGAGAGTGAAAGCGCATGCGCCGCAGTTCCCTTCGCGGCAGACGAAGGGGGCGTCGATACCGTTGTCGAGCATCGCGTCGAGAAGAACGGTGTCGGGCGGGCAGCGGAAGGTGTAGTCCTCGCCTTCGACCTCTGCGGTGACAGGCGTACCCACGTCTGTCGCGGACGGGGAATCGGCGACCGAGGTATGGAACGGGTTGGCCTGGATGGAGGTGAAGACCTCTCGATGAATGGCATCGGGGGAGAGTCCCGCGGCGACGAGGGCGTCATGCGCGAGGTCCATGAATACCGCAGGGCCGCACAGGTATGCATCCGAATCGGGCGATGGGGTTACCAGGTTGCGCAGCCCGGTATCGGTCGGCAGACCGTGGTCGGACTCGAGCCAGTGGATTACCTCGAGGCGGGTTGGATAACGCTGGAGTAGGTCGGCCAGGGTGCTCGCGAACATCACCGATTCGGCCGACCTGTTCGCGTAGACCAGTACGACCCGCTCCCGGTGGACTTCCAGCGCGGTCTTGAGGATGGACAGCACGGGAGTGATGCCACTGCCGGCCGCGACGAGAACGAGTGGCTTGTCCCACCGTGACGGCACAAAAGAGCCCGCAGGCCGCAGCGCCGACAGGGTCATGCCGACGGCCGCGTTGTCGCAGAGCCAATTGGACGCGTAACCGCCCGGGGTGCGTTTGACCGAGATTGCCGGCTGATCGTCGCAGTCTGGGCTGCTCGACAGCGAGTAACAGCGCGCTACGGAGCTGTCCTTCTCGTGCGGGATCTCCAGGGTGACGAATTGTCCGGGTCGGTAGTCGAACGGCGCCACACAGTCGGTGTCGGGTGTGGAGAAGACAAGGGTGACGGCGTCGGACGTTTCCTCGATGACGTGCTCGACCTGCAGACGAAGGGTTCGTGCACTCGTGGCCGTGCCGGCCGAATCGATCGTCAAGAGTCATCCTTTCGTGCACTGTCTGCACTCGGCCGACATTGGCAGGCCTGTTCCGATGGAGTGAAGTGCGTTCGATCTGCGTGAACAAACCGTATCATTGACAAATGGCACAGTTTCCGATGATGCTGTCGTTATGACAACGAGAGGCGTGGTCGTGCCACTGCGGGGATCCCTGCGGTCCCGGTGTGCTGCGCGGGTGACGGCAGCGACGCTGCGTCCGGTCGCGTCGCGGCTTCCGTACGACAAGGGCGGCGTGCAGGTCGCGCGGATTCTCGTCGAGGTCGCAATGCGATTGTGCGGCAGTAGGTTGCGCGGAACCAGGGTCACAGCGGTAAGCGACGACGGTGTCGTCGGTGAGTGGGTGGATGCCACAGAACCCGGGTTCCCGGACCGGAATGTCGCGGGCGAGGCCGCCGGTGTGGTGCTGTATCTGCACGGCAGCGCCTATGCGATCTGTTCGGCACGCACGCACCGTGGGCTGGCATCGCGACTCTCACGTGAAGCGGGTCTGCCGGTGTTCGTGGTGGAGTATCGACTCGCACCCGAGCATCCGTTCCCGTCTGCGGCAGACGACATCGAGCGGGCGTACCGATGGCTGCTGGAGCGCGGCTACGACCCCGGCAACATCGTCGTCGCGGGAGACTCCGCGGGCGGGCACCTCGCGCTGGACCTGGTCATCGACAACGCCCGACGCTCAATACCTCAGCCTGCTGCGGTGGTGCTGTTCTCCCCCTTGATCGACTTGACCTTCGATTTGGCCGAGGGCCGCGAGCGCATGCGGCGCGATCCGATGATTTCCGCTGCCGGCGCGCGGGCCCTCACAGCGCTCTACACAACCGGACAGGAACCGGATATCCCGCGCCTGCGACTGGCGGTGGAGGCCGGAACGGTGTTGCCGCCCTTCCTGGTGCAGGCGGGCGGCGCCGAGATGCTGGTCGCCGACGCCGAATATCTGCGTGACCTCGTCGAAGCCAACGCGGGGACATGCACGCTCGAGATCTGGCCTGACCAGATGCACGTCTTCCAAGCGCTTGATCGCGTGTCTCCGGAGGCGGCGCCCGCGTTGCGGCGGGCAGCGCAGTTCGTCCGCAGCGAACTCGGTCTCATCGCAGTCCCTTTCGGCCATTCAGCCTCTAACAGAAATCGAGAAGTCATGTTCGGATTCCGATCGACCCCGCCGCCGTCGTACGGCGCCGATGCCGTGGTGACCGGCGCGGGAAGCGGTATCGGCCGCGCCTTTGCCATCGAGCTCGCCCGGCGCGGAGGCCGCGTCGTCTGCGCCGACATCTCACTCGAACGGGCCGAGGAAACCGTTCGCCTTCTTGAAGGCCGTGGCTACGCAGTGCAGTGCGACGTTGCCGACCGATCGCAGGTGGAGGACCTCGCTCTGTTCGCCGAACTCGAATTCGGCGGTGCCCCAACGGTGGTGATCAACAACGCCGGTGTCGGCATCGGCGGGCAACCGGTGGGCAGCATCGGTTTCGACAACTGGAACTGGGCCTTGGGCATCAATTTGTGGGGCGTCATCCACGGGTGTGAAACGTTCGTTCCACAACTGCTCGCTGCCGGGCGCGGGGGTGTCATCAACGTCGCCTCTGCCGCGGGGTTCGCCGCCGCGCCGACCATGGGCCCCTACAGTGTCGGCAAGGCCGGTGTCATGTCGCTCTCGGAAACCTTGGCGGCAGAGTTGTCGGGAACCGGTGTGCGCGTGAGCGTACTGTGCCCGACGTTCGTCAAGACCAACGTCGCCGTGGACGGTCGCATCACCGCGAAGTCGTCCCAACTCGCGCAGAACCTGATGCGGTGGACCGGGTTCTCGCCCGAACGCGTCGCCGTCGGCACGCTTGACGCCTTCGACAAAGGCCGCCTCTATGTCGTTCCGCAGCTTGATGCCAAGGCGATCTGGCTGGCCAAGCGACTCACTCCAGCTCTCTACGCCCGTGGTGCCGGGCTGCTCAATCGACTGATGCCGGACGAGCCCGCGCCGCACAGCCAGCTCCAATCCGCTTCAACGACAGGAAAGTGACGATGACACAGAACTTCGATTTCGATGCCATGCTGGACAAGATCAAAGACCGTCAATGGGCCCTCGCCGACATCGACTGGGATGCACCGGGTGCGGAGCTGATCAGCCCCGAACTGCACGCCAAACTCAAGCCGTTCATGTCGGATCTGATGTGGATCGAGAACGTCGGTGCCCGCGGCTTCGCGGCCATGGCGCGCAAGGCCCCGACCGAAACCCTCCGAGACATCTACCGCCACTTCCACGCCGAGGAACAGAAGCACGCCAACGCCGAACTGGCGCTGATGCGCCGGTGGGGAATGCTCGAGAACGACGAGATCCCTCAGCCGAACGTCAACGTCAAACTCATCATCGACTGGCTGGACAAGTACTCCGACCAAACCCCACTGGCCGTGCTCGGCACAGTGATTCCGATGCTCGAGGTGGCCCTCGACGGTGCGCTGGTGAAGTTCATCGTCGACGAGATCGACGACCCGGTCTGCCAAGAGGTGTTCAAACGCATCAACGCCGACGAGTCACGGCATCTCGCAGTCGATTTCGAGGTCATCGAGCTTCTCGGTCATGCGAAGATGCGCAAGATCATCGTCGAGACCGTCGGCGCCTGGATGCACCCGTCGCTGATCATCGGAACCCTGCGTTACATCCCGTTGCTGAACAAGATGCGCGACAACATCGTTGCGATGGGTGTCGACGAGGAGCGTCTCTACACCGCCATGAAGCGATTCAAGAAGGTCGGTGAGCGCACGCCGTTCCCGAAACGCTTGCCCATGTACCGCTTCATCGCCTGGCACGGATCGGTGGTGATCAATCGTGACCACCCGTACCATTATTTGGCCGATTCGATGGTCACCCTGACCGCCAAGTACCCCAAACGCCTGCTCCGCGCCCAGCCCACCTGGTCGAAGGAACTGACCTACGAGCCCGTCGCATGAGCGGCCGTGAAGTGTTGTCCGTTGCTGTCATCGGCGGCGGATTCGCCGGCGTCGGCGCAGCTATCCGACTCAAGCAACGCGGCATCGCAGACATCGCCATATTGGAGCGTGGCACCCGTCCCGGGGGGACGTGGCGTGACAACACCTATCCCGGTGCGGCATGCGACATTCCGTCGCGGCTGTACTCCTACAGTTTCGCGCCGAATCCGGACTGGTCGCACACCTACTCCGGCAGCGAAGAGATCCTCGCCTACGTCGATTCGATGATCGACAAGTTCGAGCTGGGCCAGTATTTCCGGTTCGAACACAACGTGGCCGATCTGACCTGGCACGAGGACTCGTCGCTGTGGGAGATCACCATCGACGACCGCGAGCCGGTTTTCGCTCGCGCCGTTGTCATGGCGTCGGGCCCCCTTGCCAACGTGAGCCTCCCGAAGATCCGCGGCATCGAAACCTACGAGGGCGAGAAGATCCACAGCGCCCGCTGGAACCATGACTACGATTTCGCGGGCAAGAAGGTTGCCGTCGTGGGCACCGGGGCGAGCGGGGTGCAGATCGTGCCGGAGCTGGTCCGTGTGGCGGACTCGGTGAAGGTCTTCCAGCGCACACCCGGTTGGGTTCTTCCGCGCACCAACCTGAGTACACGGCCGGTGACCCGCGAGGTGTATCGACGCCTGCCGTTCACGCAGTCGCTGGCCCGCAAAGCCTGGTTTTGGGGCCATGAATCCGTCGCCTTGGGTGTGGTGTGGAAGTCGCCGCTGACCCGCGTCGTGGAAGGGGTGTCCAAGCTGCATCTGCGGGCTCAGGTGCGTGATCCGTGGATGCGGCGCCAGCTCACACCCGAGTTCCGGGCCGGATGCAAGCGGTTGCTGATGACCAGTCAGTACTACCCGGCTCTGCAGAAGGACAACTGCACTCTGGTGACCTGGCCCATTGCCAGTATGTCGCCGAGGGGGATTCGCACGGTCGAGGGAATCGAGCACCAGTTCGACGCCATCGTCTTCGCGACGGGATTCGATGTCTCCAAAGCGGGCACGCCGATTCCGATCACCGGCCGCGGCGGGCGAGTCCTCGCCGAGGAGTGGAGCAAAGGCGCGTACGCCTACAAGTCCGTTGCCGTCTCGGGATACCCGAACATGTACTTCACCTTCGGTCCGAACTCCGGCCCAGGCCACAGCTCAGCGCTGGTGTACATGGAAGCGCAGATCGACTACATCGTCGACGCCATCGCCACGGCAGTGAACCAGAACTTCGTCCTCGACGTCCGTGCGGACGTGCAGACGCAGTACAACGAGGATCTGCAGCAACGGTTGACCAAGACCACATGGAACTCGGGCTGCTCGAGTTGGTACCTCACCGAAGACGGCTTCAACGCCACCATGTATCCCGGCTTCGCGACGCAGTACGTCAAGCAGCTCGACACAGTTGTCTTGCCGGACTACTCGATCACGGCCGCCAACACCGCCGGCGTGGATGACCCCGTACTGGCCGGGACTCCCTGATTTTCGTAGACAACTAGGGAACCCGAGAATCCCACCGCTGCAGGGGTACACGAGGGGAGTGATGCGGAGGACCGCATCACTCCCCTCGCTTGTATGTCCGGGGGGTGCTGATGCGAAAGCTGCGCCGTCAGGATGGGACCACGGAGCGGGAACTGCCTGAGACCAGCAAGGCCTGGTCGTCGGCGAGTAGTCGCAGTGTGAACCGCCCACCGAATCGGTGTCTGAGTTCGTCGATGACCGCCCGACCCGACACAATACCGTCGGCGTGGGGCACTACGACTTCGTCAATCCAGCCAAGCCCGGTTGTGGAGTCAAGACTGCGCGCCTCGGCCGGATCGTCGAGCAGGGCGAGCGGTTCGATATCTGCGCCGATGACGCACGCACCTGCACTTGCGCCGATGTAGGGGAGACCGGCCTCGACGCGTTCGGTGAGGACATCCGCGAAACCCGTGCGCCGCAACACCTCGAGCAAGTGGAAGACGTTGCCGCCGGAGACGAAGACTGCATCTACCGTGTCCAGTGACTTCGCGAGGTCGATTGCCGTCATGGCCTCGATGTCGAGTTCGACTGTATGCCAGCCCTGTTCGTGGAGAGTTGTGCGATCGAAGTCCACCCATGCTCGGTCGTCATAGATGGACGATGCGGTCGGTACAAACCCGATGGTTGCGCCGGGGCGGGTTCGGGGCGTCAAGAAGCCCGGTACCGCCGACAACCATCGGCTCACCAACAAGAGTTCAGCCACAGCACCAGCCTGCCACGTTGCGCGGTGGGCACGACAGCAGTCCTTCGCGTCAGAGCGGGGTGAGGCCGATCAGCCGGCGGTCCGAGGAAAGAATCCACCCATTGTCGTACGGTGTCATCGCACGGCCCGAACGGAACGTCTCGGGATCTGCGTCGATGGCGGCAAATGGCGCTGTCCACACCATCTCTCCGGTACCGATGTCGACCGCCATCAGCGCCTCGGACCCCTCGACCACTCCGGATCCGACGAGCAACCCGCCACCGGCCGTGAGGGGGGTCAACGACTCGTCCCCATCGGTCCGCCACAGCTGCCTACCGGACCGCACGTCGATACCTACCGCGTGTGAACTTGCCGTATCGCTGAGGTAGGCGGTGTTGCCGACGACGGCGGTGACGGTTCCGGACTGGCGGGCGACGAGATCCGGGTTGGTCCAGAGGCGTTCGCCGGTGGTGCGGTGGTACGCGGAATCACCGAGCAGGATGGGGGCATCTGCGTCGGTGACGTGATCGAATACCGGACGCTGCACTTCCGCACTCTGCGAGGTTGCGAGCACCTTCCCGTCCGGGCCCCGAAGAGCCTGCTCTGTCTCGGTGTTGCCGGACCCGCACCCGCTGTTCGATTGCACCACAACACCTCCGGACTCGAGGGTCGCGCTGGAGACGCAGCTCTCACCGCTGCCCCACAACAGGTTGCCGGAATCGGCATCGAACTGTGCCATGGAGATGCCCATCCGCACGAGCCCGACTCCGTCGTTCACGGTCAGTACGCCCGACTGGTACACCTCTTCCCATCCGCCGCTGACGTCAAAGCTCTGCGTCCAGTTGGCAGAAACGTCGTCGAAGCCGCCCGAATGGACCCGGACCTCGCCGTCTTCGGGGCTGCCTTCGATGATGTACAGGGTGTCAGCGGTGGTTGTGAGACCGAAAATGTACTCCTCGACGGAACGCCTCTCGGACGTACCCGACTTGAGGTCGTATGTGACGATCGCGTGGCCATCGGCCTGTGCGTAGCAGTAGATCTTCCCATCGATCGGCTGCGCGCTGCACTGCTCGAGATCCGCGGCGGGAGCGCGCCAGCGGACAGAACCGTTTTCGGGGTCGACACCGATCATCACGGCCTCGTCGAGGACGTACCTGTCGGTCGGAATGCCGACAATGGTCACGAGAGTGTCTGCTGCCAGGATGAATCCGGGAGTGCCGGACATGTACGACGATCCCCCGCGCGGATCAGAGAAGTCTGCGAACGGACGGCCGAGGTACTCGGCGGCATCGAGGGACCAAGCGAGCCCCGGCGCCTGCTCGTTTGTCCCGGTGATCTTCTTGACCGACGTCGGACCCTGGTTGGCCACCACGGCCGCCGCTGCGGTGACTGTCACGGTGGCGGCTGTTGCGGCTGCGATAAGCGCGCGCGTACTCCTGTTGGGCACGGCTACAGCTCCAATCCGTCTGTGAGTGCGATGGATTCGAGCTCTTCCAACGAGAGCGGCGGATTGGGTACGGCGGCGCTGGAACTGACAGAGATTTGAGTTCCGCCGGGACGAGTCACTTCGACGGAGTTGGTCGTCTCCCTCTTCGAGTTGTCGGAGCTGTTCGTTGTTGAGATGGAACCGGAGGACTGGTGCGTCTGCACGACGGTCCCGTCAGGAAGCGTCCGCATCTCCTGCTGACCGCTGGCCCCGGGTACCGGGCGTCAGGCGTGGGCAGTGGCTGGCCTCCGGTGATCGAGACATAGAGCCCTGCACCAGATCTCACATCAGCATTGTCTGAGCACAAAACATCATTAGCGGACCCGCCCGGTTGCAACGGGTTAAGGCGCGGCCCACCGAGATCGATGGTGGCGAGCACAGAGTCCAACCTCTGCGCCTGCGCGCGATCAATACGCGGGGCGTTCACGTCACCGTCCGAGCCAAAGGAGTGGCGACAACCTTGTGGCGGCGGAGGTGTGCCCGGCGGTGCGGGGGTACTGACGCGAAGTCGAGGGTCGGTGACGATTCGCACCAGGTCGTCGATCGTCAGGGGGATCTTGCCGGTTTGCTCGAATTGTCCGTCGCCGGAATTGTCGTAGGCGGCTGCATGAATCCACGATTGGTCGGACACGTACGCGTGTGCGGATCTTGTCAACGTTCGGACCTTGTCCACTTCGCGCCACGTGTCTTGCACATCGACCACGACGCCCTCAGCCGTGGTGCGACGCTCATCGAGATAGCCCGCCACACACGCGGGAACCGGGTCGGAGTTCTTCTGCACCTGTAGGAAGACGCTGCCTTTGGCGTCGCCGTTGACCAACGCGGCAGAAGCGTAGGTATAGCCTTCTGGCTCTGGTTGCGCGTCGCCGAAGTCAGATATCGGCTGGAACACAAGCGATCGCTCCGGGCTCGCAAACTCGATTTCGGCAGTTGGGGGCAGCGACGCGACCGCAGCGTTCGACATCGCGGTCGCCTTCGGGCCGTTGAACCAGGAGAATTTGGGGTTGTCGTAGCTGTCTTCAACGATCGAGAAGCTCGAGGTGTACTCAGCCTCGCCTGGTTCTTCGACCGTCTCGCACCCAGGTATAGGTGCGGTCGGGTCCACGGGTTCTTCCACGATGTCGACGTCCACAGGCGCAGCCGGATCGGGCTCCGTCGTCGATGTTGTTGGCACTGTGGTCAGTTCCGGATCCGGCGATGGCCTCAGCAGGCCGGCGACCACGATCACAAGCGCTACGACGGACACCATGGTCAACGCGTAGGTCCATGCCTGCTTCGCGCGTGACGATTCCTGCTCGTTCATCCACATCCTCCCCGTTGCGGACGCTACGGCAGCCGTGGCGATAAGGCCAGCGCTGGCCACCTCGGCCGCTGGCTATAGCACCGCTTGCACTACATGGCGCTTACGACCTGGTGGTCGGATCCGCGGCGCTCGAGAGCGCGATCCCGGGCGAGCAGGAAGAAGGGGATCGCGGTCGCGATGCCCACCCCGAAGGTGAGGACAAATGAAGCGACCCACCATCGGATGATGTGGAGCTTCTTCGCTTCCGAGAACGCCCAGATATGGAATCCGATGACCACGTACATGAGGTCGACCATCGCGAAGCGGCCCGGCGTCGTCTTGTGGATGTCTCCAATGAAGAAGTCCAGCACCGACTTCGGACCATTCTCGCGGACGTAGGGAATCGCGATGGCATTCTGGGTCACCAAGGCTGCCACGAACGTGACCATGAGTGACCGGCGCCGCCAGATGTCATTGGTGGTGGGTGATTTCGACATTCTGCTCCTCTGTCCTGAGTTTTATCTGCACGATCACGTCGGGCCTAACTGACTCCCGTCAGTCTCTTCACTTTGCGACGACCACTTCCTCACTGTCGGCGGCGCTTCGGGCCAATGCAACTGCGGCGGCGACCGTGGCGACGAGCGCGATCGCCAGGATCGCGGCCACTGCCTTGTCGGCATGCAAGTACTCGCCGAGCACAACGAAGCCCAGCAGTGAGGCGACCATCGGTTCCATCACCGTGGTGGCCGGGAGCGACGCCTGCAATGCGCCGACCTGAAAAGCCGTCTGTTGTAGTGAAATAGCGATCACCGCCACAACGATCAGCGCGTAGGGCTCCACCGACGTGAGCAGTGCAACGGGGCCGCGCCCGACGAGATGGACCACCCCTTTGGTCAGCACTGCTGCAACGCCGAAGAGTGCGCCTCCGGCGAGTCCCAGAAGTAGCGCACGCCGTGACCTGGATCCGGTGCGCGACAGTAGGACACACGCGGCGACAAGCGGTAACCCGATGGCGCAGATGATGATCCAGTGCTGCGTCTCGGCACGTTCGACACCGGGCCGTGGGTCGCCCACCACAACGAGTACGGCGACAGACAGGGTCAACGCCCCCGCCCAGGCCCAGTCCAGTGGCTGGACGGTACGGCCGGAGAATCTCGCCCCCAGCGGTAGGGCGAACAGCAACGACAACACGAGAAGGGGCTGCACGAGCAGAAGCGATCCGAGCCCTAGAGCAACCGCCTGAAGGCCGTAACCACCGAACCCCACCAGTGTGCCCAGCCACCATTCCGGTCTGCGAACGAGTGTGGTGATCGGCCCGAGCGCGCCCACGTCGTCATCGCTGATCACCGACGCCGATCGCTGTCGGATCACCGTGCCCACCGCGATACACAGAGCGGCGCCGATCGCGCACAGTACCGCCAGGAACGAGTTGCTCACTCACAGAACGTACCGTGAGCGCATCACGTCCAGCAGGAGTTGTCTCACAGCACAGAAGATGACACCTGACGCCGGATGACCCGACTGCGCCTCGTGTGAACGGCGGCGAAACAGCGCGTGTACCAACGGCTGTGGATGTGTTCGCATCAGGAGACGCGCTCGGCGGCGAGACGCTCGATCCGAGGCACCGCGATCGCCATGATGCTCAGGTAGGCCGGCGCCCACACCGGCACAGCCATGCTGAGCACGCAGCCGCCCCGTGTCGGGATCACTTCGTGCCGGGTCGCGGGCACACCTGCCACCCGCCAAGCCCATACCCGCCCGTCGATGAACTCGTTGATCTCGAACGGGAGCGGTACGCCGACCGGTGTCCACACCTTGCCGCGGGCGCCCAGCTTCAGCGGCCCGGGATCATCGAGTTCAGCACCGGCAACCGTCGGGCCCCACTTCGGCCACGACGTCAGGTCCACCAGGACGTCCCACACCGCGTCCGACGGCAACGACATGGAGAGTTCCACAGTCGGCATTCGATGTCGGAAACCCAGGCGCATGGGTAGGGCGTAGCCAGAACACCGCGGATTCAAACCGGTCTCGCCAGTGCTGCTGGACCGAGCCGGACGGAGCGGTCAGGGAATCGGTGTGGGCGCGAGGCTGTTGCCGGGGGGAATGCCGGCGCAGTTGCTACGGGTGGGGATACCCGCAAAACGCTCGGTCAGGTACTCAAAGCCCTGTGCCTCGAACGGTGGGAACGATTCCTGGTGCGTCAGACCGTTGTACTGCGCGTAGGTGACATCGACTCCGCGGCCGCAGTATTCGTGTGCCAGACCCACCACGTCGTCGGTGACCATGATGGTGTCGCCGATGGGGTCGGCATGTCCGACAGCCAGGAACAATGGCGCCTTCGGGGTTCCCTGGCTGCCCATGATGTTGTCGTCGATCGCGCCGACGACCTGCGGCACCTGCAACAGTGAGGTGAACGGGGCCTTCACCATCTGGGCGTCCGTCAGACCGGGATAGTCACCGGCGAAGTTGGCGATGCATTCCGAACTGACCGCTTGCATCAGCTGCTGGCCGTAGTCGGAGATGAACTTGCTGGTGTCGAGGTTGTAGGCGCGCTGGTAGGCGACGATCAGCGCGGGGATCACGCCCGCCCACTGGGTGCCGCCGCTGATGTAAGGAAGGTTGTGGGCCAGGTCGACGGGCAATCCGCCTGCCGCGACGCCGATGATGTTCAGTTCGGGCGCGTACTTCGGTGCCACCTCGGCACCCCACTGGGTGGGTACCGAGCCGCCCGAGTACCCGAGCAGGCCGACCGGGGTGGAGACCGGCAGCTTCAAGAAAGCCTCAGCAGCCCGGACACCGTCGAGCGCGGCATAACCGGACTGGCGTCCGATGGTCCACTCCAGATTTTCACCCTCGTAGTCGGGGGCGACCACGGTGTATCCGGCGGCCAGGTATCCGGCGATCACTGCTTGCTCGGCCTCGGCGATGGGACTGGATGACCCGCCGCTGAGTGTGTACGACGGATCGCATTGAGAACCGAGGGCGTCGTACGCCATGTGGTACGAGATCAGCTTCGTCGGTCCGGGCACCAGCGGCCGCAGCACTGTTGCGACGGTGACAGCACCTCTGCCTTGCTGATCGGTTGTGCGGTAGAGGACCTGGTTACCGGTGATCGGCGTGTCGAGCGTCGGCGTCCGAAAAGTCATCGGCCGGCTCCGCAGTACCGTGCCCGGCGTGATGTCGGTGAGCGACCCGTCGTAGCTGTAGAAGGGGTCGGCCGACGGAAGCGGGGACCCGGGCCCCGGATCTGCCTGCGCGGCAGGAACACCCGCCAGGGCCAACGATCCGGCTAGGAGACCTACTGCGGCGATGACACGCAGGGCAAGAGTCCGACCACTAAATGACATGGTGATATTAAAACACCGGTCCCGCGACCGCGGAGTGAGTTCGACGACTGTTCACGAAACATGATGCACCGCAACGAAATAACGATCATTTATTCCGTATTTGGGAAAGCCATTCGATGTAGGCTTTCGGCGGTCACTGCGAGTCCAGATAGGCGATGATGGCGTTGACCAGCCCATCGCGGGCGTCGTCGAGGTCGCCGTACGTTCCCAGGGTTCGCTCCGAGGTGATGCCGCGCATGGCTGCCGGGATCAGCGCAGCCATCTGCCGGATCCGTACCGGGTCCACACCCAGGTCGGCAAACGCACGCTCACAGGCGTTGTCCCAGCGTGGTTTCCACGAGGCGAGCTCGGCTGCGGTGAGGGGGAAGTCGCGCTCGAGTTCGGTGCGTTCGCGGGGCAGGGCCGCACGCAGTGTTTCGATTGCCAGCGATTCTGGCGATCGCAGCCCGACGTACATTGCCTCCACCAACCCGGTCACCCGTTCTTGGAGGGTGCCTCCCGGCTTGACGTTCGCGGGCAGGTCGCCACGTTGCTCGGCGGTGTAGCGGAGTACGGCGGCCCACAACCCGTCGATGTCGCCGAACTGATACTTCACCACGCCCCAGGTGGCCCCGATGTCCCGGGCGATCCGGTTTCCCGACACGGCGCCGGGGTCGCCCGTTGCCAACGCGGTGATCGCGGACTTGATCATGCTCTCGCGGGTGGCGATTCCTCGCTTGTTCGCCCGCCTGCTCGGCGCCGCCACTTCGGTCATGACAGCCGATGGTAGTCGGTGTCAGCCGCGACACCTACTTTCAAAGAACCCTCTTTACAAGTTTCACAGATGGTTCTACGGTTGTGGTCAGCGCGGCCGCCGCAGGGTGCGTGGTCCATTCGAGTGGCTGCTCGGCGTCGACTGCGGCACAACGTAATTCGAGAAACGCGGAGGTTCGGCGTGGCCAAACCCACACTGTCCATGAAGCCCACCGGCTGGTTTCAGGTGGCTTGGTCGGCTGAGGTCACCGTGCGCGAAGTTCACCGGATGACGTATTTCGGCCGCGAGATGGTGGCATGGCGAACCACGTCGGGCCAGGTGGCGGTCTTGGACGCCTACTGCGAACATCTCGGCGCCCACCTCGGCTACGGCGGACATGTGGAGGGCGAGAACCTGGTCTGCCCGTTTCACGGATGGGAATGGAACACCGAAGGCCGGAATGTCTGCATTCCCTACGAGAACCATCCGAACAAAGGCCGGCGGATCCGCAGTTACCCCGTCGTAGAGCGCAACGAATCCATCTGGATCTGGCACGACGTGGAGGGCCGAGCCCCCTACTTCGATGTTCCGGATGTGTTCGCCGACTTCGACGACGGCAAGAGCGCGGACGACTATTACCCATCGTTCCCCGTCGGCGTGCTCTACCGCGAGCGGCTCGAACTGCATCCGCAATACATCATGGAAAACGGTGTGGACTTCGCCCACTTCAAGTTCGTGCACAAAACGCCGTTCATCCCGGAGTTCACCCGGCAGGACTTCGACGAGCCGGTCTCGTATGTCGACTTCACGGTGGCCTTTGACGATGCGGTCTCCGAAGACGATGTCAGCAGCGGGGTGGAGGCCATCAACGGCGGACTCGGCGTGGCTGTCACCAAGAGCTGGGGCATGGTCGACAATCGCACTCTGTCCGCGGTGACGCCCGTCGACGACAACACGTCCGATGTCCGGTTCACGGTGTGGATCGGGCGCAAGCCTGGTGACCAGTCCGCGGAGATGAACGATTACGCGAGGACGATGGCGAACTACATCATCGAACAGTTCGCGGCCGACATCAACATCTGGGCGCACCAGCGGTACTCCGACCCACCGGCCCTCTCCCGCAAGGAGTTCGAGGGCTTTCGGGCCCTCCGCGCCTGGGCTGCGCAGTTCTATCCAGATGAGCAGAACCGCACCCACGCTCACACGTCGACAGTCGAGGCCACATCGTGATCGGTGGTCGAACCGCCGGTCCGAAGATCGGTACACAAGCCGAGATCAACATGGAGACAACACATGAGTGCTGCTGAGAAGATTCGCGTATTCCAGGTTGCCACAGGAAATGTGGGAACCGAGATGATCAAGCGGATCGCAAGTCATCCCGACCTCGAGCTGATCGGCCTGCACTGTTACACCCCGGAGAAGGTGGGCCGGGACGCGGGCGAGATAGCGGGCCTGGCGCCGAACGGGGTCATCGCCACCGGATCGGTGGACGACATCATCGCTGCGAAGCCGGATGTGTTGACCTTTCACGGGGTGTTCCCGGACGAGGAGCTGTACGAGCGTGTGCTCGAAGCGGGCATCAACATCGTCACCACGGCCGACTGGATCACGGGGCACCACAGAAATCAGAACCACCCGCACCCGTCAGGCAAGAAGACCACCGAAGTGCTCGAAGCCGCCTGTCAGCGTGGAGGTTCCACCTTCTATGGCACCGGTATGAACCCGGGACTGTGCCAGATTCTCGGAGTCGTCCACTCCGCCGATGTGGCAGACATCGAAAACGTGACCGTCATCGAATCCGTGGATGTGTCCTGCCACCACTCGGTGGAGACGTGGAAAGAGGTCGGGTACGGACGTCCCATCGACGACCCGTCGATCCCCGGATCACTGGAGAAGTACACGAGAGTGTTCTCCGACAGCGTCTACATGATGGCCGACTGTTTTGACTTGAAGCTGGACGAGGTCAAGTTCTCCTACGAGCTGGGTGCGTGCACCAAAGACGTCGACCTCGGGTGGTACCAGATGCCAAAAGGTTCGCTGGGCGCGAACTACATCAAGTATCAGGGCATGGTGGACGGTGTGCCGCGGGTCGAATCACACCTGGAATGGCAGATGACGCCGCACACCGCGCCCAGCTGGGACATCAAGGGTTGCTACATCACCCATATCCAGGGCGACCCGAACATCTACAGCAAGCACATGATTTTCCCGAAACCGGGAGTGCGGCTTGACAACCCAGAGGACTTTGCATCCATCGGCATGACCGTCACAGGTTTGCCTGCACTGAACTCGATCCGTTCGGTGGTCAGCGCGCGACCAGGAATCCTCACGAGTGCAGACATGCCCTTGCGGGGGATGGCGGGCCGTTTCAAGTTGTGAACCCGCAGCGATCAGGACGCGTCCTGTAGGCCGTGGGCGCGGCGGATGTCGACGACCGGAGCAGGTGCTTCGGCGAGCAGCCGCTCGTCGGCGAACAGTTCGAGGACCTGACGGGCCGGACGGACCGGCGCGAAGACCCTGAAACTGTCGGGCCGGTGAGCGTATGCCTCGAGCACCACGTCGACGGCGGCAGAAGAGAAGAAGTTCACCTGAGACAGGTCGAGTACCACCTCTGAGTAGTTGCTGATCGCTGCATTGATCACTGCCAGCAACTGCGGAGATGTGACCATGTCTGCGTTGCCACTCACCCGGACGACTGCGTGTGCCTCGGTGAAGGATTCGACACTGATCTCGAACGGCCATTCGTGGTCGGAGAACTCGGTTGCCAGGAAATCTGTGCTCATTGTTCTGCCTTTCTCGTTCGATACGGGAATCCACGCAAACTCGGGCGTCAGGTTGGTGGCTCTGTCTGAACACTAGAAAGTTGCGCTCACCCAAGCAATGCGCAACGAGCTTCGGCGCGCAATCGTGACGAACGATAACGGACAGGTAACGGCGGGCGAGGTGCGCCCGGATGTGCAACCACCGCCGCTCTCCCAACTGGCCGAAGCTCGTCCCGCAGACCGAGCAAGCACCGGAAACGCGAGCAGCCCATCCGCCCCGCTCACC
>NZ_AYTE01000021.1:0-33238 GCF_000506245.1 Williamsia sp. D3
CAGCCGCGGCGCGGAGCTGGTGGCCGTGCATGCCTGGGCCGACGGCGATTTCGCGTTGGTCCATGCCAGCGAAAGTTTGCCGCCCTCGCAGTGGGCCACCCGCCGCAGCGACGCCGAACACGACGTCCACCGGGCCCTTGCAGCAGCGCGCCAGCGCTATCCCCAGGTGCCCGTGCGCATCGCGGTCGCCCGCGATCGCCCCGCCCACACCCTGCTCGAGCACGCCGCTACCGCACAACTCATTGTTGTCGGTAGCCACGGCCGCGGCGGATTCACCGGCATGCTCCTCGGCTCGACGAGCCGAAAAGTCCTGCACCTGGTCACCTGCCCCACCCTCATCGTCCCCAATAGACCCACTAGCTGAGCCACGACCACGCAGCACGGCAGCGAGGTCCGGCGCGCCACGCACGAAACGAGACCGGGGATTAGGGGCAGCTCAACTGCCGCAGACTCCTGTTGTGGGCGACGGTGCCCTGCCAGTCTCGGTGATGGTGCCGTTGACGGTAAGTCGGTCGACGAGGGCCGCATAGGTGCGCACGTGCGACTACGTCGCCAGTCCGCGAAACCCATTGGTATGAAATATATTTCGTGTTCCAATAATTCATACTACGCCGTCACAACCGACCATCTGCCGTTTACGGCCCTTCCGTTCACTCCGGGCGGTGCGTTGTGATACGCAGGAACAGTGGCTTGAGGTGCTCGATAGGATTGAGCGGCAACATGTTAGCCGCCTTCTTCGGTGGGCGGGCGTGAGAACCAGGGGTGTGGACGGGTGAGAATGGCTGCGGGAGTGCGCAGGGTGCACGATCGGCGCGATCAGGCGCTGCGCGCGATGTATACCGGGGCCCGAGGTAATTCAACTGCGCGGCGGTTCGCCGCGGTGTGGGCCTGGGCATTCGGTAAAGGTCTGGTGCCCGGTAGGCGGTGGGTGACTCTGGAAGTTCCTGGCCGCACCACGGGCAATCCCACCCGGTTCCCGGTGGGAATAGCCACCGTCGACGGCCGGGACTACCTGTGTTCGATGCTCGGCAACAACTGCAACTGGGTCCGCAACGTCCGCGCCCACGACGGGCGCGCCACAATCGAACGCCGCCAGCGACACCGCGTCCAGCTCATCGACATACCCGAACCGCTACGACCCCCACTGCTCAAGGCCTACCTGCAGCAGGTTCCCGGTGCGCGCCCACACATCCCGGTCCAGCACACCCAACCCGTCAGCGACTTCGCACCCATCGCCGCGGACTATCCCGTCTTCCGCATCGACGTTATCTCCGGCGACGCCTGACTGCGCACACGACTGGCCACGGTGGGGCCCGGCGGCGTCTGGATCGATCCCGTTGAGCGCAGCCCCCCGGAAGAACCGCCGCTCTTCCACGACCCGTTGAATGGTTGTTTAATATGCTGACTGTGCGTACAGTCTGGCGTGGTTGGACGACCGGGAGGTGAGGGGCTGGTGGTGGTGTCGGATCTGACGGCACGTGCCCGTATCCGTGATGCGGCGATCGATACTTTTGTGCGGGAGGGGTTTTCGGCTCCGCTCCGGGCGGTCGCGGACCGCGCTAGGGTGAGTGCGGGCTTGGTCATTCATCACTTCGGGAGCAAGGCGGGTCTGCGGGCCGCCTGCGATGAGCAGGTGCTCGCCCGCAGCCGTGGTCAGGCCGCCGAGGTGCTCAGCGGCGGGCAGGACACGGCCGCGGGCGGGGTGGGTGGTCTGGGGGATGCGATCGCCCAGACGCTGCAGTCCTTTGCGCAGGGAGGTCCGCTGCTGGTGTACATCACCCGCACGCTCACCGAAGGCGGGGCGGTGGCCCGATCGTTCCTCGAGCGTCTCATCGTCGATACCGAGGCCTCGATGCGGGCGGCGGTGACCGCCGGAGTGGTGCGGCCTTCACTCGACGAGCCGGCGCGGGCGCGGTATCTCGTTGCGTTGTCGTTAGGTGCGTTGACGGTCGATCTGGTGCTGCATCCACCGCCGGACCCGGCCGACGGTGGCGCAATCATTGCCGGCTATGCCAGCCGAATGATGGTGCCGGCCACCGAGTATGCCACGTACGGGTTGTTCACCGACACCACCGCACTCGACGCTGTCCTGGCCGGGCGCCCCGGCCCCGACGCCCCAACACCGCAGGAACCGACGCCATGACCAGGCGTCCTGGGCGCCGATCTGGTACGCGATGCGGTGGCTATTCATCGCCGCGTGGCCTATGTGCCCGGCGAGGTGGCCCTATGGCCCCGGCTCACCGGCGGCGAATGCATCGATCTGCTGCTGGGTATGCGCTCGGCCGGTGTGGACCCGCGCACACGGGCGGCGATGATCGAACGCTTCGACCTCGACCCGTCCCGCCGGATCTCGACCTACTCCAAAGGCAACCGCCAAAAGGTGGTCCTGGTCGCCGCGTTCGCCGCACCAGCAGACCTGATCATCCTCGACGAACCCACCTCCGGGCTCGATCCGGTGATGGAAAACGTCTTCGCCGACTGTGTTCGCGAGGCCGCCGACCGCGGAACCTCGGTGCTGCTGTCGAGCCACATCCTCAGCGAAGTGGACAAACTGTGCTCCACGGTGACCATCATCCGGGACGGGGCCACCGTCGAATCAGGCACCCTGGCCCAGCTCCGTCACGTCGGCGCAGTGCACGTCGACGCCGACATCACCGGCGAGGCCACCGTCTTGAGCACCACCGGAGGAATCAGCGACCTGACAGTCGGCCCCGGACCGATCCCCGGACGCCGCCGGGTCACCTTCGCCGCCGCCCGCGCTGACCTGCCGGGCATCATCGCAGCGCTCGCGCCCCTGGGGGTGGTGGACCTCACCGTGACACCCCCCTCCCTCGACGAGCTGTTCCTGCGCTACTACAACACCGCAGAACACCACTCCCAGCCCGACCCGCCGCACCGCCGCCCACCACTGCGCACAGCCTGGCGCCGCACGGACCGCCGAACGCAGCGCCGATGAGAACCCCCACGACCACCGCGGCGGCCCCCACCCCGCGTGCCCGCGGCGGTATCGGGCAAATATTCTGCGGAACCGGCCGCCTGCTGCATCTGACCGTGCGCACCGACACGATCGCCACCCCGATCGGGGTGCTTGTCCTGCCGGCGCTGCTACTCATCACCGCCGCATCGCTGGCCCCGCTCTACCCCGACGCGCCCTCACGGCACGCACTGGCCACCGGATCGGCCGCCAACCCGATCTTCCAGGTCCTGCTCGGGCCCCTGCGCGACACCTCGAGCACCGGGACCATCGCGCTGTGGCGCATCGGCATGTTCGCCCTGCTGATCTCGGCCATCCTCGCCGCAGCCACCATCACCCGAACACTACGCGGCCCCGAATCAGCCGGACGCACAGAACTTCTCCGCGCCGGCGCCGTGGGACCGGCAGCACCGGTCGCGGCCGCAACGATTACCGCCGCCACCGCAACGGCGGCGGCCAGCACCCTGACCGCCTTGGCCGCTGCCGCAGTCGGGGTCCCCACCATCGCAGCCGCCCTCCTCGGTGTCCAAGTCTCCGCCGCCGGCCTCGCCGGCATCGCCATCGCGGTCATCATCGACCAAATCGTCACCACAACCCGCACCGCCGTGGCCGCATCCTCAGCCATCCTGGTCGCGGCCTACATCATCCGCGGAATCGGGGACGCCGCCCCGTCGTGGTCCTGGCTGACCTGGACCTCCCCACTGGGATGGGCCGAACACACCGACCCGTTGGCCACCGGCTCCCTGGCACCGCCCGCCCTGTGCCTGGCGCTGTTCCTCAGCGCCGTGGCCGCAGCAACCATCATCGCCCGGCGCCGCGACCTGGGAGCTGGACTCATCGCGCCCCGGCCCGGGCCGCCCACCGCACGCTGGCCCATCACCGTCACCGCCCGCACCATGGGCCCAGCCCTGACGCCCTAGCTCACCGCCACCGTCGCCTACTGCCTTCTCGTTGGCGTCCTGACCCACTCTGTCCAAGCCCTCATCGGCCAATCACAGACCACCAACGACCTCATCCAACAACTCGGCGGTGCATCACCGCACGCGACCATCGATCTCGTTGCCGCACTCATCAATACCGTCCTCGGGTTCGCCGCGATCGCAGCCACCGCCGCCGCGATATCGGTCGTCTCACTACTGCGTACCGACGACCGAACCGGCCGCACTGACATCCTGCTCGCCACCGCCGTGACCCCACGAACCCGACTACTATCTGCCGCCCTCACCGCCGCCACCGCCGCCGCCCTGGTCCTCGCGCTCGCTGCGGCAGGTCTGTGGACAGGCGCCACCCTCGCCGGCACCCCCCTACCCGCCGGGCACCTCGTGATCACCGCCGCCGGACAACTACCACCGACCCTGACCGTTGCGGCCATCGCCGCCACCGCCTACAGCCTCACACCACACCTCATCGCCCTGGGCTGGACAGCCTGGCCATCGACCTACTCCTAGGCCCCCTCGCACCCCTCATCGCAGCACCACACTGGCTCACCACCATCGCACCCCGCGCCCACATCCCCGCCACCATCGACCAACCACCACCCCTCGCCCCCACCACCATCCTCCTACTCACCACCACCCTTCGCATCAGCACCGCAGCCCTGACCATCAACCGCCGAGACCCCACCTAGACTGCGTCCCCCCAAACACCACAACGCACAACCCGCCCACCCCAGCAGCTTGACGTGATCATTATTATCGGCTCGGTAAATATATTGGCGCACAGCTGCTTTGGCGGGATCACGACATATTGTGTGACAATGCCTTTCACCACAAGTGACGAAAGGCAAACGTCACGCGTCAAAGCCGGGGCGGGCGCAGGTTATTCACGAGCTGGCCTGCACTGATGTGGCCAGTCCGCCCCAGATGAGTTCGGTGAGGTGTTCGACCAACTCAGTTCGATCCACACCGCCAGTCGTCGACCCACCCCACTGGGCCGCTGCCCAGACCGCGCCGATCAGGGCGTGCGCCCATAGCGCTGCGGCCCGACCGTCATCACCGCGGGTCTCACTGAGCGCCTGCTGCAATGCGTCCTGTACCGGCATGGCGATCGAGGCGTCGCCGGCTCCGTTGAACACTCGCGGCGCCAACGCCGTCGCGAGATGCCGATGCTGCTCGACCCAACCAACAACGACCTCAACCACCAACTGGGTGCGCTCACGTCCACCATCGACGCCCGACAGCACCGCGGCGATCTCCTGAGAAAGACGGCGCGCATGCCGGTCGGCCACCGCCTCGAGCAGATCATCACGTCGATCGAAGACCGCATACAACGCCGAACGGGCATATCCCAGGCGCTCACCGACTGCGCTCAGCGCGAAATCACACCCATGCTCCGCGATTTCAAGCTCAGCGGCATCGACGACAGCTTCGCGCCGAACCACCCGATCCACCCTGGGCCCAGGCGGCCGCCCACGTTTGCGTCCGGTCACCCCGATCGCCACTGGCACCATTGCCCCGTCACCTCACCCCTCGAACTACACATCAACCGATCCGCCTCGACCTCGGTCTCGACAACTGATCGGGTGACTGCCCGAATACTTCTACGCGCCACCGATGATCAGCGAGTAGCAGCCTACGATTGAGAACAAGCCAAGGGAGGACAGCAGTTGATACAGCTCATAGAGCCCAATGATTGTTCCGATCGATCCCACAGCGAAATCCCCGATCTGTGTGGTGCGTAAGTCTGTCACCGCGCGCAACACCAACTGTATTTCACGACCCTCACGGCCGCCCTCGATGTGCCACTCCTCACCCAACGCATGCACTGTGACGTAACAGCACTACCGACACGGCCTCGTCGTGCCACCATCCACACTTCATCAGTGGGGCAGTTGCTGTCGGCCCGGTTATGTCGGGCATCGCAGGCAGGTCTCGAAAGCGGGCTCGCGGTGAACTTGTCGGAGTATCCGCTGTGCCACAGTGACCAGTCATCCAGTAGGGAGACTTGCGATTTGGTTAGTCCGGAGAAAGGCTATGACTCCGCCTGTGGACTACGGTACGCCCGGTTTCGGTGAAGTTGGTCGCAGATTGGTAGCCGTTAATGTCCGTTCGTTAACAACGGATTAGCGATGCATCTGCCGCCTAAGTCTCGCGTGAGGTTGACTACACGTGCCAGCGAATCGAGTTGAGCTGGTGGACACTTGAGGACATGCGCTGCGCAGGATCAGTATGACGAGTTGCTTCAGTGGTGCATTCGGACTGCCGCCCGTCTGGATAGGACCTCGGTGAAGAACCCGGCGACGTGGCTGCCTGCCACTGTTCGCTACCTCGAGAACACACACGCGGTCGGCGGTGACCTCACCGGCCCGCTCCGGCAGATAGAGACCACCGATCAACTACTCGCCGCCGCCGCAGATGAAGACCTGATCGAGGCCGCACCACACGTGCGTCACTACCAAGCGGTGCGCGAGAGCATTCTCCGCGACCTCGCAGCCTGGCAAGCCCAGCACCCCCGATCAGGCGATTAATGGGTAGCCCGGTATTTGCCTAAGCGTTGCGGGGTGGGGTGCGCGGGTGTGATGCCACTGATACGGCCGCGGGGCTGCCTGCTGGCCCAGGTGAGACAGCGTTGACGCGCCGGCCAGTTCTGACAGTGTTTCGACGCCTCAGCTAGACGGAGCGGCTCGGGCCGAGTCTCACTGGCCCACCGCTCCTTGTCGTGCGCTCCGGGGCCCCTCGTGCACAGCGCCCCGGCAAGGTTTTCCGATCCGGTGAGAATTGCCGCCAGCAGCGCGATCGGGCCGACCTCAAGACGCTGAGTTGCCACTGTGCCACTCCCCCTTTCCCGCCGCTTTGATATCGCGTCGTCTCTGACGATTGTGCCTGCAACACCTACGGATTCAGCGCGACCGACACGGGGACAAATCGGTAGGGGTAAGTAGGCGCGGGCCGGTGCTTCCCGGACGCTTCACGCCCCACCGGGCCCATGACCCTGGCCGGGGGGTTAGAGTGCGTCGGTGCCGGCCGTTCCTGCGCGGACCCGGGTCACGGCGTCAATCGCCAGGACCCAGAGGATGCGTCACCGATGCGACCGGTTCGTGCAGTCGCCACGATCGTCGGCACCACAGCCTCTACCTGATGTCGCGGACGAGGACTTATCTGCAGCTTGGAACGACATCAATGCAGAGTTCGGCGCCGCGAAGAACCTCGGTGTAGCCGCGTTGACGCCCGTACCCGCTCACAGCGGGTCACCACCATTGCCCTCACTCCACAAGTCGTCGACCTCGGTTTTGACTGGGCCCAGCACGACTGGCCGACTCACAGCCACCACCGACTTCCCGGACACCTCCACACTGTTGGTGCGTAGCCCGCCCGTGCCAGGTATGTGCGGGCCACCCTTTCTTTCGCGTGTTTCCGCTGTCCTCGTGGCGGGCACCCGGTGAGTGAGCGAATGTGTTGTAGCACTCGGCGCTATCTCAAATACTAGGTACATGGAGGAACATCATGAGCATCACTACTGAGCAAGTGAGCACTCTGACCAGCTCCGGCGGCAATGTGGTATCGACCAGCGGGGCGAAGATCGGCAGTATCGGCCAGATCTATCTCGACAACACCACCGACGAGCCGACGTGGGTGACGGTCAAAACCGGGCTGTTTGGCACCTCCGAATCGTTTGTCCCACTGGCCAATGCGAGCGTTCGGGGCGATGACGTGGTGGTGGACTACGACAAAGACGTCATCACAGATGCTCCGCGGGTTGATCCCGATGGTTCCCTGGCCCCGCAGGAAGAAGACCGGCTCTACGAGTACTACGGCCTGGGCACCGGCACTGCCGGCACCGAGACCACAGGCCAGAGCGGTACGTCGGGCACGACCGGGCAGGACGGCAAGAACGAAAAGGGCGGTACGACGGGGAAGGGTTATTCTGGCACGTCTGGGCCGGGCACCGATGCTGCGATGACGATATCTGAGGAACAGGTACGGGTCGGTACGGAGCAGAAGGAGACCGGGCGGGCCCGGCTGCGTAAATATGTGGTGACCGAGAACGTGACTAAGACTGTTCCGGTGAGCCGGGAAGAGGTGCGGATCGAGCGGGAACCGATCACCGAGGACAACCGTGACGCCGCCTACGACGGCCCGGCAATCAGCGAAGACGAACATGAGGTCGTTCTGCACAGCGAGGAACCCGTCGTCGACAAAACCGTCGAGCCCGTTGAACGGGTGCGCCTGGGCACCGAGACCGTCACCGACGAGACCACGGTGTCGGAGGACGTGCGCAAAGAACGCGTCGACCTCGACGACGACACCACCCACTAACGCCGCACTCCACACAAGATAAAGCCCCGGGCCGACCGCCGATCCCCTCACGCAGGGGCGGCGGTCGTCACGCGAGGAGAGCCGGTGGCGGCCGCGTCGACGCGGGCGGCGGTTTCGACGAGTCCGACGCTGGCGAGGGTGGTGAATGCGCTGATGAGTACAGGACCGTCAGGAGTGCTTCGTCGGTCACTTCTTTGCCTCGTCTGAGTGGCGGCGTGCGCCGCGTAGGACTGGTGGTGGTACTTGGCGGTCGGCCATGTGCCACGCGCGTCGGCAGACAAAGAGGATTGGTGTTGCGGACAGCAATGTTGCACCGCAGATTAGTAGTTCGAGGATCATGCTGTCTGCTCTCGTCGGGTTGCGTCTGGGGGATGTCAGGGTGCAGGTCAGCCATCCGATCATGTTGGTGATCGTCACGGCGGCGAGGACGCCGAGCAGTATGTAGCCGGTGGCGCCGAGGCCGTTGTTGAGGGTGGCGGCGATGAACTGCATCAGCAGTCCGACGACTAAAAGGCTGACGGTGACGACAGTTCCGTTTCGGAATGCGTACCGGCGTTCGAGTCCTATGAAGCTGGGTCCGAGCAGGCCTATTCCGGCGGTGGTGATGCCCAGTAGCGACCCGACAAACAGGCATGCGCAGTGGACGAAGGGGACTGCTGCACGGTTAGGTGACAGTTACGGTGTCATGCCGCAGTTGCGACATCCATGATGCTGGCTTCGTATTCGATGGGCGTCAACCGACCGAGACGGGCCTGTCGACGGCGGTGATAGGTCCGTTCGATCCATCTGATGATCGCGATCCGCAGTTGTTCGCGGGTGTCCCAACGACGGCGGTCGAGCACCTTGCGTTGCAGCAGAGCGAAGAAGCTCTCCATCGCCGCATTGTCACCACAGGCCCCGACTTTCCCCATCGAGCCGACCAAACCGTGCATGTTCAGGGCGTGCACGAACTTTCGTGACCGGAACTGGGACAGAATCGTCCAATCCGACGATGGAGCGATCTGCTTGGCTTGATCGTTCTCGCTGGGGTCAGTCCAGTTCTCGAATCGGTGACCTCACATCCGTCGGCGTGGAACTGGATCACCGCGGCCCTGTGGGTAGTCGCAGTCATCTGGTACGCATATTCCGCAGTGACAACCTGGCGAACCCGGCACGCACCACCCAAGGTCCACCTGCCACCCACCGACGTTCCCGCCCAGGAGGTGCAAAGGATCGTTCATAACGTCCCCGACCGAATCCCGGCAGTAAAGGCACTGCGCGAGTCCCATCCCGGCCAAACTTTTAAAGACGCCGTCGATTTCATCGATGCCGCCCGCGACACCATGCGCCCCGGAGCAGGACCCCGCGTCGGAGACTCACCAACCCACTAGTCCGTGCTGACGACTGCGCACTCACTTTGCTGTCGAGATCCCTGGGTCAGCCCGGGGATCTGCATAGGCGCTCGTCCCATATCCCGCGAGAACTAGGGCGTCGATGGAGCGAGTGGCGATTTTGCTGGCCGACTGTGGGTAGTGGTGTCGTCCATGCAGTCGATGAAGGCATTGACAGCCGGGTTCGTGATCGAGGAGCACCACACAAGGTAGAGGTCGACAGTCGGGATCGGGTCGATCAGTTTGACCGCGACGGGTGCGGCTGGGCCAGCTGCCATGCCTGTTGCGGCTGCTGCGCGGGAGATCGAGGTGAACCCTACGTACGGTTTCATCGACACCAAATGACCTGTGCCGCCGGGGTCGTCGCTGATGTGAGCGACGGTCAGCGACACCCCTGCTGCGGCCGCGGCGGAGAAGATGGCGTCGTACATCGCAGGGCATTGCTCCCGGCCGAAAAGCACGCACCGCTCGGTGGCCAGTTCGGTCCACCGCACGCTCGAGCGGCCGGCGAATGGATGGGTGCGGCCTACGATCGCCACGATCGGCACCCGGGCCAGCACCCGGCGCGCTGCTAGTCCGGGCAGGTGGGGGTGGCCGTAGACCAGGGCGATATCGAGTGAGCCGTCCTGCACACCGGCTAGTTGTGGGCCGGTGCGTTGCTCACACAGCGACACCGCCAGGTGGGGGTGGCGTTGGGTGAGCCGGTGCAACACCGCCGGCAGCACCTCGGCGCTGGCCGGGAAGTTGTAGCCGATGGTCAACGTACCGGCGTGTCCGGCGGCGGTCGACTGGACGATGTCGACGGCTTTGTCCATCTGAGCCAGTACCACACGGGCGTGGGCGGCGAACTGGACTCCCGAGGGCGTCAAGCGCACCTCATGGGAGGTGCGTTCCACCAGAGTGACGTCCAGCGATTTTTCCAGTTTTTGCAGTTGTGCACTGAGTGAGGGCTGCGACAGCTGTAGCCGCGCCGCTGCCCGCCCGAAATGGAGCTCCTCGGCGAGAGTGATGAACGATTGCAGATGCCGAAAATCCATGAAGGCCCCTGACCGTGGATTGCCCACAACGCTACCGCGGCCGCGTGACCAGAACTGAAACAACCGATGGCCTGCCGGTGCTGGAGGACACGTTCGGCGTCGGACTACTGGTGGGGAGTGACTCTACGCAGCCCGCCCGGCCTGAACTTTCACCTACCCGGCGGGAGCGATGAACCAAACATGCCAGTCCGGACGGTGGCCGCCAGGGACGAATCCCAGAACGTTGTCGTGGTCCGGTAGGCGGTTCAGCCGGGGTGAAGGTGAATGGACTGTGAACCGTGCCTGAATTCGGCGGAGTCGCTCGGGAAACTAGGGCCAACACTGGCCCGCCCCCTGGGCAAACGGGACGTATGCCGCTGCGGCCCAGGAACATACGCGCGGACATGCTCGGCACGCTGGGCGGGCGCGTTGGGTGTGGATCGGTCACACTAGTGTCTGGCGCGTATCGGCCTGGCCGGTGCGCTCCACCCGTGTGCAGTCGACCGTCGGCTGCAGACATCGACACGAAAGGCTTCACCATGACCTCGACGTTCGAACTCGCGTTGCTCGACATCTTCCAGTTCCTGATCGACAACTCCGAAGCTTTTACCGGCCTCCTCGGCTAGCAGCAACTTCATCCCTGCACGCTCTACAGCCACCGTCGCCAGAGACCGTACACGGATAGCGTGATGCCCCGCGTCCCCGTAGGCGCGGGGCATTACCCATCGAACTACAACGCCTCACAGCTCAAGAAAGGCTTCACCCTATGTCGACGTACACAACACTAGACGCCGCGATCGATACCTTCCTCAACACCACCCCGTGGGCCATGGACGTCCTGCGGTTCGTCCTCGCCGGCCTACCCTGACGCTGACACCCAGCGAGCTCGGGTCGAGCCGAGCCGTCCGGAGCCATGGTGGGCGCTCGGCCCACGCCGAAAACGATCGCCGTTCATGAGAAGGCTCGTGGGAACCGATCTCGGAGCGCTCTGATCTGCCGGTGCACGTCGTAGAGTTCTTGGCGTTTGGCGTGCTGCACCGACGGCGGCAACGCGACCCGGCCGGATAGTTCGGCCTCGATCTGATCGACCCAGCGGTCGAGTTCCCCGGCCAACAAGCGTGCCTGGGCTTCGCTGGAACTAACCGGCTGCGGTGACATCCTGACCGCCTCCAGACCGAGCGGCGTGCAGCCGGTTCTCGCATACCGCAGCGACTGCAGCGCGCACATCTGCGGGCAGCCCAGTAGCACCGTCTGAGACAAGCACGAGTAGCCGCTGAAAATACGCTGCTTCGGTCAGTCCGAACTCGAGAAAGATATCTTCGCCAGAACCGCCCCCGTACCGGTACCACGCCATGGCAAAGGTCAGCAGCCGACCACGATCATCCGGCTCGGACACTGATGTCATACTTCAATTATCCACCGGCAACTGAGTTCTGGCGACGCCGCCATCCAAGGCGAACAACACGCCAACAGCATGTGAACGTCTGGCAAACGCAAGACAGCGCGGTGGCAACTACTTCGCATCGGCCATTAGATTGGCTCCCATGATCTCGAGAGGGGCAGTATGAACTCATAGGTCTCACCCACATACCCGTACGGCTCAAGCATGAGCACAGCACCCTCTACCTGAACCAGGCCCGCAGCCTCACCCCGCTCACCGCGAACAGACGTCGCACCAGCGCTCAGATTCTCGAGCCGGTCAAATCACATCGCTCGATGTCGACCACGTTCGCCATTTCGAGCACCAGCAAATCGACCTCAGCTGGTACTACAACCGAAATGCAGCTCCCACCGGACAACCAGTCACTCTTCGTCTACTCGTACGCGCGCCAATCCGGCTGGGCCATGCCGGGAGTTTAGCGCGGTGACCCGCCAAAACGCCTAGACCACGGATTCGGACGTACTATAAATTATCGGCGTAATTAGTTGTGGTGCAACGCATTTCGTCACCAGTGACGAAATGTACCTTGTCGTCGGGCGCGATGGTACCGACGATCATGCACAGGATGATGGCCTACGGGCTGGTTCGGCGTCGTCGTCGAACGATCGTGACGGTCCACCACAGCGTTGCGAGAACAACGAC
Source organism: Williamsia sp. D3 (assembly GCF_000506245.1). Taxonomy (NCBI): domain Bacteria; kingdom Bacillati; phylum Actinomycetota; class Actinomycetes; order Mycobacteriales; family Nocardiaceae; genus Williamsia; species Williamsia sp. D3. The sequence continues at coordinate 12,699 of NZ_AYTE01000021.1, forward strand.
ACTCGCCAGCGCCATCAGGGGCACCGGCACCGCGGCCGTTGCCCGTGTCCACCACGTGATTTCTTTGGTCGGGGCTGAGATCTCGGGCGGATGGGGTGGGCCGAGCACTTGTTCGAGTTGTCCTCGTATGTCGGACACCCAGTTGGGGCTTGGTTTGTGGCACAGACCGGTTTCGAAGGCGCGGCCGATTCCTTGTCCATCGGTCACGAACAACAGGTAGTCCTGCCCCACCTCGAAAGTCACGCCGCACGAAGAACTCTCCGAGACCGCCCCCACGGTGGTGACCGGGCCGATATCACCCTTAAAGACCTCGGTCACGGCGAACTGGTAGATGGCCTCCGAACCGGCCGACACCTTGTCGGTGGCCCTGCCCACGAACACCCCCGCCGACCGCGCAACAGCCTGGTCCACCGTGAAATCGACACAGCTACACGCACACGCCGGGCCCGCCGCACCCACCGACACGACCATCGCCACCAGGAACCCACACACGGCGAGAACGACCAGCCGCGGAATCGACGACACGAACCGGGTCACGTGGATGAGCCGAGGCTACGCGGATGCACAGTTCATCTCCCGGGTCTGCCCGTTTACGACGTGATCGCCATGACCGGTCGGTGATCAGACCCAGGGGTATTACGTCGTTCGGCGGGGTTATCGGTGATCGACGGGGTCACGCCAGCATGGTCGGTGGTCACCGCACCGTCGGCAATCTGATCGACCAGTGCATGGCTGACCAGGATGTGGTCGATCAGTTCACGGCGGCCGCGGTAGATGCGCGAGAACCGTTGATCCCCGGGGATGCGAGCGGCAAGGTTCCACAACCGTTGACGATCGCCACTATCAGGTTGGGCGTACCCACCGGTGCCGATCTCAGATCCGGGCGGCCCAGCCAGCAGCTGGGTGGTCGCAGCATCGACCGTGTCATTGAGATCACCCAACACCACCAACGGTGCATCACCATCGGCGGCGAGAATCGTCGTGGCGGCCGCGCGGACCGTCGCCGCCTCCGCCGCCCGCCGGAACAACGCGTAGGCAGCGAACCGGGCCCGCTCATCCTCATCACGAGGACTGAACCGGCCGCCCGGAAAGGTCAACAGTTTCGACTTGAGGTGGCAGGTCAGCACATGCACACCGTGGACCACCGCGTGCAACGCCGGCCGGCCCATCGCCGTCTCCCCCACCCCGGTGTCATCCACCTGAACCGGACGCAACCCCTCGAGGAACGGACCCACCTGATACACCTGCGACAACGGGGTACGAGCTGCTATCGCCACCCTGATCCCGCGCCCGTCCGGATCAGCAGTCTCCACATGCCACCGACCGCCGACCCGCCCCAGCACGTCGTCGAGGGCCTCGGGGTCACCGACCTCCTGCAGAGCAAGAACATCCGGGCCCATCGCAGAGATAGTCGCAGCCAAAGCATCGGCCTTGGCAGCGAACTCAGCCGCAGTGTCCGGACCCGCGTCACCATCGGGTGTAAACGGGTTTTCCACATTCCACGTCGCGATCGACACCATAAACCCCACCCTCCCAGAACACCAGCGGCCCAGTCGTGAACCTAGGTGACATCCAGAATGCAAATCCGTTAACACCCGCCACCGAAGACCCATCATGAGCACCCAAGTTTGATGCCATTGTTAACTTTCTAACTTCTAACTTTCTAACTTTCTAACTTTCTAACTTTCTAACTTTCTAAGAAGTGTTGAGCGAAAGCATTGAGAATGGATAAGATCTAGATCACATCTCGATTTCTTTTGAGGCCCTTGAGGCGTCGATTAACTTGTAGGCCATAAGCGATTTCGGCGGCGGCCCATGAGTCCAACCCCTTAGTGGCCTCGAGTCGCAACCGCACACTGACGAACAGCGATGGCGATGTTCTCCCCTGAATTCCACAAACAACATTAAAGCTAACAAATATGAAGAGGAGTCCACGCAATGTCTCTAAAGTCAATGGCACGTTCCTTTTTGGTGGCCGGCGCGGCAGCCGCAGCGGTCGCCACAGCGGTCGCTCCGCCCGCAAGCGCAGCGTCATTGAATGGGTGGGTCGGACCGACACCGATCATCGGCGGTAACTCGTACCTTCATTATTCGACAATTAGCAATACTCCACTTTTTGCCTCCACGAGGATATACACCTCATTCGGGTTCGCGGTGCCTGCGTACACGATGGGTGTGCGGTCGCGGTTGTTCAAAAGCGGTGCACTTTGTGTAATCAATCCCGTCAAATACAACGCGACGCCCACAGGTTCGTTGACCGATCCGACCAGCGGCGATTGTGGGCCCGGGTGGTACAACAGCCACGGGTTCGTCCTGGTCGACGACGGGACGAACTACCAGGAGTTCGTGACCTTCCCTACAGATCCTCTGGAATGGGGAGCAGCCCCAGCACCAGCGATGGCAAGTCAGGAGATTCAACGCAACTCCCGCGGCGAGACCTTCGGCTCCGCGGAATCCATCACCAACGATGACGAGCTTCCCGACCTAGTTTTGAGCATCGGAACCAACGGTCGTACCGGCTACATCCGCTCGGCCGATATTCCGGCCACCCCCACGACAAAGGCGCAGGCCGAGACGTTGCCGGAGACGACTGCGGCTGACGGGCAGCGCGTGCGCGGCCCGGCCGCAAAGACAGTGCCCGTCTTCGAAGCTGATGGCACGACAGTCGTCGGCCAGTTCCAAATCGGATAGGGACTACACCAATGTCATCGCCAAGTCTGCGGACGCCGATAATGCGTACCGTCCTCGCCGCCGTAGCAGTTGTGATAGCTGCTGGTTTCGCCATCCCAGGGCAAGTCGGTGCTCAACCATCAGCCCCCCCTGGCAACGGCAACGCGGCAGTCGCTGGATCAGAGTGCGAGCGCGCTCTTCAGACGATTGCAGCATCAGACACCGTGGAGGTGGCGAGCAACCAGGAGGCATACTTCACATGCTCCTCGGGCAGTATCGTGATCGACGTCAAAGACACCACCACAAAGACCTCTGATCAGGTGATACTCGGTAACACGGAAACGTTGCAGACTCGATCGATAACCGGGCTAGAGCCAGCTCAACTCGACCGTGCAGACACTGAACTGGGCTTAGACGACTCCGGAATGCAGTCGCGCGCCGGCGTCCCGAGCAACACATGCATGGTAGGCCCGGCACCTACCACGTACGTAAACAGCGACTGGCTTGCCCACGGAAACGTGGACATCTGCTACGGCAGATTTATCGTGCGCGGCGGGGTCCCTGTCGAAATCGTGTGGTCCGACATGCTGACGTACATCATGAGGCAGAATCTCTTCGGCACGAGAACCATCCAGGAGTTTTCGCTCACGAATATCTCGACAAACCAAGCCTACGAGATCGGCGCCGAGGTCCAGTGGAACCAGCGTGAGAGCCAGTTCGGTTCTGATCCTTGGATCAGTGGGCCGGACACCGTGGAGATGCTGCCCTTTGATGTAGGCCACCTTCAATCCACGGAGTATTATCCGTCTCATTCGGAGGGGACCTACCACCTCACGAACGACTACACAACGATCCACATCCTCGAAGGACCAAGCCTAGGAGCGGTACTTCAGTCGCACCCCAACTTGAGAATGCCCGACTTTGAATGCCCGGCGCTAGGGAGCGAACCGTACCAGTGCAGCTTCTAGTCTCATCAGAGACAGAACACGGAGACCCCTTGACGTGACGTCAGTGACGTTGCAAGACACCTTGGAAGCGATCAGCCTTCTACTCAACACCGATTCATGTTCACGCGTGTCTGGGACGGCGGTATACCGCATGTGGGGAAAGCGTGAACTCCATGAGTTGACAGGCCCGCCGAAGAACATCCAAACCGTTGAGTTCGTTGTCGACCACGAACTTGGCACGTGGTCTGAAACTGTTGCCGGCCGCAGAGAGGGCCGTCGCTACTCCAAAGACACAGGGCAAGAATATCTCGACGGTGCTGGCAACCTGATCGACGATCAACCCCAGATTTCTAACTGGCCGTTACTCATCAAGATGTTGAATCCCACCAAGTTCGACATTTGGGGACGGCCTGGAGACTCGTGGCGGATGACAGGGGCCGAGTCCACCGAACACGGCTACTTGCTGCATTTCGGCCGCGATACGTCTCCGGCAACGGCCGAGTTGTTTATCGATGCTGCCCACTTCTCGCTTCCCATTCGCTGGAGCGAGATCCACCCACTCGGACCTAGCAGCGCAGGAAAAAGGGAGATAGAAATTACCGCCATACACGTTCCAGACACATGGAAGCGAAGAATGGGCATAGACATGTCAGAGCAGGGCGAGGATGGGGCCTTCGTCGCGGGGCAGTAAGGCAGCGCCACCGAACACGGAGCTTGGCAGCTCTTCCTGGTATGAGAATAGAGCGGGGAATGAAGCGCTACTCACTGCTCCTCCTCCCCCGCCCCGGGTTCTTCGGAGGAGGATTTCAACCACTGACACAATGCCTGAGTAACCGCCACTTGAACCAGCAATCCCCGCTCGGCTGCTTGCATCTTGACCGCCTTAATTAACCTCGGATCCAATCGGGTCGCGAAGGCCTTCATAGCAACCATGAGCTCGCCCCTCCTTTGGAGGAGAACATCGGGCGACGATCCGAGCCAGAACAACCACCGCTCGACACCGGCGCCAAAGCACACCCCCGATCATTCTTGCGCGCACCCCTCAGCGCACACCTCTAGATGACCAAACCAACCCTGCAGTAGCGCTCTTTAGTGAGCGTAACGTGCATGCCCTGCCAGCGCCCCAAACCGGACACAGTATCCGAGCAAAATCAATTCCTACCACCAACGTTGTCTTCAATATTCATTCGTTCAGTGGACATCGCGCCAGGCGGCTAGGCCTGCTTTCACGAGGCGCGCCTAGGACACCTACGGCAACGTGCAGCAATGGCTGATGTGGTGTCGGCGCACGCGAACCAACCGCATACCCACCGCCCTACCGAGACCTAGCACTGGGGACACCGCTGGATTTGTTCGGTGCGGAGGCCGATCGACGTTGCCGCGGCCACGACCCCTGCAATACCTGCTCGGCACAGACATCCTCGTCGCACACATCCTGGAACCAGGGACCACTCGACGCCTTTGGGTTCCGCCCGGACACTGGGAACCGCTGGTCGGATGCAGCCCACTCGACGGACCAGGCTGGTCAACCATCCACTGCACACTCGACCAATACCCGGCCTGGCGCACACCAGGCCAAACAATCAACCCCTAACCGCAGGTCGCCAAGCAACGAGACATAATCATTGTTATCGGCGTGATCAATTGCGGCACAGCACGTTTCGTCACCAGTGACGAAAGGCAGCGCACATCTCACGGGAGTACTGACCGCGTGGGATCACGTAGAGTGCGGGCGCATGGAGCATCGATCCCGTAAGGGTCGGCGGCCGTTAATGGCTGGTTGGGTCACTGTTTGCCGGTGAATGTTCTCGATGCCGACAGGACGGCTGCCTTGATCCATATGTTGGCGTCAAGCCCGCCTTGGCGCTCGAGGAGTCGGGCACAGAGTTCATGCATGGGCTCGAGCATGCTGAGTTGTTCGTTGATCGCGGCGTGCATCTCGCGTGGACTCAACGTTGCTGAGGCAGGGCAGTGTCTCTCGACCAGAGCGATGCTTGGGGCTAGCATTTCCGGCGTGACGCTCCTCTGAACCGTTTCGTCGTACTCGGCCGCAAGTGAGAGGTGGTCGGGTAGTTCCATCAGCATGATGATTGCCAAAGGGGTGTTCGCGATGGCAAGCGCAAGGTGATCGTCGTTCACACGTTCCAGTGTGCACCTACACGCCACAAAGAAGAGATGGTCCCAGCGTGAATTGGCATTGTTGTCCACGTCATTTCCATCGGTGCGGCAACAACTCCGACAGTGGAACCTCCGTCTCGTCATTGACCAGCACCAGGGTGTGGCGGTTGATCGGGTCGAGCTGGGCTATGAACTCCCGGCACCTGCCGCACGGAGCCAAGACAGTACCTTCCTGCCCTACCGCCACCATCCGCGCGATCGCGCTGTGTCCCGCCGTCAGCATCGCTGCAGCAGCACTGTGCTCGGCACAGAAGCCCGTGGAGGACGCGGTGTCTATGCAGACACCGACGAACACCTCACCGTTGGTGGTCTCGACGGCCGCACCGACCGTTCCGCACGTTGCCGACTCAGAGAGCTGACGCGGAGAAATTACCGATTTCGCAGCAGCGACCAAGTGATCCGGTGGAGAGGTCGGGGTCCCCTTCTCTCCTGCCCGTTCCCTTTGGCGCGGCAGTGCATCGGCGAGTGCCAGGTCCTCCCCTTTGGGCACCCGGTCGGCAGCCGAAGTGGTCAGTCTTTTTGATCGATTGGGACCTTCCACCAGCTCCGGGTGGTCTAGTGCAATCGCTAAGAGATCGGAAATGAACTGACTCGTGTTTCTATACCCCGCGTTCTCTGCAACCTTCTTCACACCAAGTTGTTTCGGTGGCCGGACAGTAACGTGATCGCGATCGCCCTTGCTGCGTTGTGGCACTACCTGAAACCTTTCATCGCCGCGCGAGTTGTACTAGACCTGCCGTCGTGCCCAGCACTGATTCGAGGCCAGGGCAGCCCGTGTTCCTCGGGTGGCGTGGCGGCCGGCCTGGGGTTCTTCTTTAGGTAAGTAGCTCGACCAGGACGACAACGCCGAGCAGCAGACCAACCACCGATGCCATGATGAGGACCATCGCCAGGTTGGCCCCGATAAACGAGACTCGTCGACCGCGACCACCGGGTTCGGTCGGCCGTAGGAGCGGCGCAGGATCGGCGGCATCGCCAGCAGCGGCGTCCTCCGGCCGGTTCGTGGTGCTCATCGATTACCTGATGCAATCTTGCGCCGCCGAAGTGGATTTCGCATATTCGCCCCCGAATACTTTTTAGATGTCGCAGGTCATTGTATGCAGTCAGTCTGGGGGGTGCCGATTCGCTCCGTGAGGCGAGCGCATTGGCGGTCACAAGCCGCGGGGGTGAATTGCTGGTGGCTCGACCGATTCGGCGGCGTAGACGACTTCCCAGCACGTGCGGCAGGTCCAGGACCGGCAGGGTGGCCGGTGGAGGTTGTCCCAGCCCACCAGCACCTTGTACGGGCCTAAGGGGTGCCCGTTCGGGCAGCTGCGGGGTGGGTTGCGGTCGGTGTACATGTGGCTCCTTCGTCGAGCCTTCTTCCTCCGCACTCGCGAGCGTACGGACACCCCCGGACACACGAAAAAGCCGCGACCCATGCACGGGTCGCGGCTTTCGACGTTGTGGACTGCTAGTCGGCGAGTTTGGCGACTGCCTGGGCCCACAGGAAGTACTTGTTGGTGCCCAGATCGCGCACGGTCTTGATGTTGAACGCGTCCTTGAGGTGCTGGGCATCGCCCGGGCTCACACCCTGCAGTGCCTCGACGGGGGCGTCAGCGAGCTCACTGATCGGCTTTTCCTCGTATGCCTTGTCGAACTTGTCGGCAATTCCACCCATGAAAATGACCTCCTGTGCTCGGCTCGGTGTACCGGGTTCGGCACACCGCCACCATCGTAGGAGCGTTCGACGACCAGACCGCCGTCATCAACCCCTGGATTCGCACCCCTATGGCGTCGTGCCCAGCACTGATTCGAGGGCAAGGCACCCAGCGTGTTTGCGGGTGTCGCGCCAGCACCTGTACTTGTCATTGCGCACTTCCCCGTCGACGACATCGTGGCCAGACCGCTGTACGTGTGATGTCCCTGCCGGCGGGGCATCCTGAACGGGTGCCGCCTGTTCCGGATCCGATGCTCGCCACCCTGGGCGAAGCCCCGTCTGGGGAGGGGTGGGCGTTCGAATTCAAGTGGGACGGAGCTCGCGCTGTTATCGAAAGTGGTTCTGCGAGAACGTATGTGTGGAGTCGGCACCGAAACAACTTTTCCTCACACTTCCCCGAGATCGTTGCTAGTGTGCCCGCGGCGTTGGGCGGCCGGCAGGCGATCCTCGACGGCGAGATCGTCGTACTCGATGCGGCCGGGCGTCCCTCGTTCAGCCGGTTGCAGCGACGGCTGCGGATTCCGAAACCCAGCCCGCAGGTGCTTCGGGCGATGCCGGCGACGTTCTATGCCTTCGACATCCTGGCCCTGGACGGCCAGGACACCACTTCCCTGACCTATGTCGAGCGCCGCGCCCTTCTCGACGGGCTGGCGCTGTCGGACACGTCGGTGCAAGCCCCTCCGTACTGGACCGATGTTGACGGGCAGGTGATGCTCGACATCGCCCGCGAGCACGGCCTGGAAGGCATTGTCGCCAAAACGCCTTACCTCGACCTACCACGTTGGTCGTCGCTCCCCCGCCTGGTTAAAAAAACGCCGCTACGGAAAGCGACATCAGTGGTGGTGTGCGGCTGGGATCCCGGCCCGCGCGGTGGGCTCCGGGCACTAGTGCTCGGAGCCCACAACCCGGCCGGCGACCTGTGTTACATCGGACATGTGGGTACCGGGTTCAGCGCCAAAGACCGGCGCATTCTGCGTGTGCAGCTCGAGGCAATCGAGCAACCAACCCCACCATTCACCCAACCGCTCGCGGCTGAAGCCGGCGGCTCGTCGATGCGGTGGGTCAGCGCCGTCTACGTCGGCGACATCGAGTACCGCGAGTTCACCGACCACCTGCGCCATCCCAGCTGGAAAGGACTGCGCGACATACCCGCATCCACAGTCGAGTGGCCCGGCGACCACTAAGGGAGGTTGTGGCCCTGCCTTCGGGCCCAATCCAGGATCCCCTGAGTCTGCTCGTCCGCTGCCGACCGTTGGGGCTGGCGGTCGGCGGCCGCGGGAGTGCTCGGGTTGTTGACGACCTCGACGAGCGTGAAGGTGGCAGCGCGCAACAGCTGGGGGGTCAGGCGCAGACCAGTCAGCTTGTCGCAGAGAGCGAACGTCGCCTCTTGGTGGTGGAACTCGGTGATCTTGACTGACTCGTCGGGTTCGAGTTCGAACCCGCCGATCTGACGCATGATCGGCACAAGCTCATCGGGTGTCGATCCGTTCCGCTCGGCGGCGAACAGGGTTTCAAACCACGTGCGGCTCTCACCGTCGACGTACCGAAAGAAATATGAGTTTTCGCTGCCGTGGTGGACAACGATTTCTCGGCCGGCCGAAAGTGGTTGCATCAGTTCGGGCCTCGCGCCGATGAAGCCGTTGTTTTCGTACATGATGACCCAGTCGCCGTGCTGGATGAGGCCCACCAAGAGATTGCTCGAACCGATCTCCTCCCACGACTCCAATGACCGCGACAGGAGCGTGGTGAGGTCGCACTGGTCGGGGTGCCCGACTGTAGGCAGAGCGTCGATCACCTCGGGCACCGTCGCGTTGCGGATGAACGTCACGCAGAATGCGTTGTTCAGCTCCGGCACCTTCTTGGTCCACGCGTAGTCCCGGTACGTCACATCGCCCATGGCAACCACCCTAGACAGGTCAGACCCATCGTCGAGGGCGAACAAAGTGTCGGCGCAGACCGATGCTTCCCAGGCTTTTCACACCCCATCGGCCCGCGCCCACTGAGATAGTATCGAACCTATGTTCGACATGCGAGGGATGGCCCCCACCGTGCGGGTCTTCACTCCCCCGCGGCCCGTCATGGTCGACATGATTGCAGGGTTGGGCTGGGCATTTCCGATGGTGGGCGCCCGACCGGTCACCCTGGCTTAGCGCGCATACGGGCTCAGGATCGAGCACTACCAGGCTGGCGAGCAGCTGGCGTGGGCGTTGTCGTCTCGCGGGGTGTGGATGGGTGTGGTGCGGGTCGACATCGCCAGCACCAATGCCGCTGTCACGGTGGCGTCATGCCTGTGGGTACCGGCCGAGGCAATCACCCTTCGCTGGGTGGGTACTCCGAACGAATGATGAAAGTACGCGTGCGTCTAGACCGCGACTCCCGGACGTGGTCGTGGAAATCGTTGCCGTCCGGCGACGATGGCGCATTGCACTCCCTACCAGTTTCGCAACTGCACAGGAAGCGATCTCCGACGCTCAGAAATGGTTCGGCCCCTGGGCTGACGGTGATCGTGTGACGGGCAGTGGTTGCTCTGTCAGACAGCGCTATTGGCAACGAGCGTTCCAATGACGAACCCGATGAGTGACTCCGGGGCTACTTCGCCATGAGGGGCATAGAATTGAGCACCGGCGGTTCGAAGTGCAACGAACCCCGTCCGCCCGTTTTCGTATCCCAACTCGACCGTGACTAGATTCGCAATGTTCAGCGACACAACATTTTTCCGTGTTGTTGACTCAACTGACAGCTCTTTGGACGTAGCCCAGGCCGTGATCGCTTCCTCGAGCTGGTCCAGACCGTCGTTGTAGTCGCGCCCAGCATGGGCACGCTGCTGCTCAGCGGCAGCCAAGGCCTTGGCAGCGGCCGCCACTTCCCCATCTAGATCGTTCAGTCTCGCCGCCATCGTTCCTCTCCTCGAATCGACTGTCCTCGATCATTGCTGTTCGGCCGTCTGTTGATCCGGACTTCTCAGGATGATGACGTCGTCGCTGTTGGTGTAGCGGTAGCCGTAGCGGCCGTCTGGCAGTAGCACGAGCCCTGGTTGGCCTTCGTCTGGTTCAGGTGGGTACGCCATCGAACGATGTTCTCATTCCCCGCTGACAGCTCGTCCTGGGCTGCTATGCCATGGCTGGTTGCCGTGCCGGTTCTTGTTCAGCCCCGTCGATGTCCTCGCGGTGTTCTCCCCAAGCATCCAGGATGCGGCTGACGGTGCCGTGGTGAACGTTCACCTTTTGGCGAGCGCTCGCCGAGTCTGGTGGGGCTGAGAGTGGTTGAGCCACAGGATGTGCGCAATGGTGGACGGTTCGGTGGTCGCATTGGTGACTTCACGGAGTCGGCGGGCTGGCTCGACGAAGTCACCAACGGTTCGAGCGTCCGCCGGGTCGCCGTGGTTGGTCTGGGCGATCTCCTGCCCTTCGGTCGCGAGGTGGTCGCCGGCCTCCTGGACGCTCGGCGCAGCATGTTCGGGCCGAAGCCGGAGGAGCAGAACAAGACCGTGGGTCGACAGGAGCAGGAACGCCGGCGGGTCGTGCCGCCAATGACGGCGACCATCGGATCCAGGCGCGCGGTGTCGGAGATGTACGCGTGCAGGGCGTTGCCGGCGATGCTGATGGCGGCCGCGGTAGTCAGGAGGAACCAAAAGAACTGTCGCGATCGGCGGGATTCGTCGCCGGCGGCGGCGACCAGCGAGATAGTCGCTTGCAAGATGGTGCCGTCGACGATGACAGGTGCGATCCAGGACAGCTCTCGCTGTGGCCAGATTTCGGTTGCGATGTCCCACAACGCTGAAAAGCTCAAGATGAAGCTGCCCAGTGCAAGCAACGCCGTTACGGCGATGGCGGTGACAACCGCCATTTGCTGCACAGTCGAGCGCTTAGTATCGGTATTCACGGTCACAGGTCCTTAACGTATTTTCGTCCGGTAGTTTGCTGGACGCCCAGGCTGGGCGGGTATGGCTTGTCACAGGTTGCCTACCGCGTTGGGTGAGGCTTGATTGGAGTGGCCGCCCGCCCAGCCCGGACTTTCCGGGCCGCACTATTGAGACCTGCGAAATCGTCGCTGTTTAAGGATCTGCGGGTGGATCGTCTCGGGCTGACCTGACCTGTACCCAACCGTGCTGGAGGCGAGTGAATGGGCAAAATCTTCGTAGGTGTTGATGTCGGCAAAGAGGTGCATTGGGCCTGTTGCCTCGACAGTGCGGGCGAGATCCTCTTGTCCCGCAGGGTCTTCAACGACGAGGCCGACCTTCGGGCTTTGATTGCGGAGACCGAGGCACTGGGAGCGAGTGAGATCGCCTGGACAGTGGATCTGATCGCTGTAGAAGCATCGCTGCTGCTGGCAGTGCTCCATGGTGCCGACCATAAGGTCCGGTACCTGCCGGGCAGTGCTGTCCACCGGGCATCCGCGGGGTACCGGGGTGAGGGCAAAACGGATGCCAGGGATGCGCGGGTGATCGCTGATCAGTCGCGAATGCGGAGCGACCTTATTCAATTGGAGTCCGATGACACATTGGTTCGCGAGATGCGCATCCTCATCACTCGGCGCGCCGATGTCGTGGCCGACCGGATACGGACCATTAATCAACTCCGCCAGCAACTGACGTCGGTGTGCCCGGCGTTGGAACGTGCGGCGAAGGTCGCTGACCATCACGGGTGGCTGATCCTGCTGCGCCGCTACCAGGACCCCAAGACCATTCGGCGTGCTGGAGTATCGCGGTTGACGACGATGCTCACCAACGCGGGGCTACGAGCCGCGACTGCGCAGAAAATAGCTACCACCGCGGTGGACGCAGCCAAATCCCAGACTGTGAAGCTGCCCGCAGCCGACTTGGCCGCAGAGCTGGTCGCCGAATTGGCCCAGGAGGTTTCACGACTCGACGCTCTCCTTGCTGAGCTTGACGCGAAGATCGATACCCGTTTTCGTCAGCATCGGCTCGCTCATATCGTGATCAGTCTGCCGGGCATGGGGCCTCGACTGGGTGCCGAGTTCCTGGCCGCGATCGGGAACATCGACTCGTTCGCCTCCGCGAACCAGTTGGCCTCCTACGCGGGCCTGGCTCCGGTCTCTCATGACTCGGGGAAAACCGTGGGACGACACCGCCGCCCGCACCGATACAACCGGCAATTACGGCGGGTGATGTACCTGTCCGCCCTCAACAGCATCAGGTACTGCCCAGAGTCAAAGACCTACTTCGAGAAGAAGAAGTCCGAAGGAAAACGCGGCACCACCGCCGTCATGGCTCTGGCTCGCCGCCGCACCAACGTTCTGTGGGCCCTCATTCGCGACGGCCGAGACTGGACTCCCCGACCTCAGCTTTCCGCGCCCCATACGGCGACCGCAGCCGCCTAGTGCTTGGCGACGCGGACTCATTTCGGCGGTTTGCGCGAACTTCGGGAATGGACTAATACCGAGTGTCTTGATGAACGCCGTCGGTGTCGGTACCACCGCCTAGACTTGCTGAAACCAAGGACCGGGGAGGCACATTGATCGAGATCGATTTCCTGTGGGTCGGTGAGGAAACTAAGACGGGCGATGCAATTGGGTGCCACTTCACCCATCCGCAGACCGGCGAGAACGTTGTGGTGCTGATCGACGGTGGTTTCGTCGAGACCGGTGACCGGATCGTCGACCATGTCCAGAGCTACTACAACACCTCGACTGTTGATCTGGTCATTTGTACGCACCCCGACGACGACCACATCAAGGGCCTTTTCACGGTGCTCGAAAAGTTGGATGTACGTCGTTTGCTCATCCACCGACCGAGCCAGTACGGGTTCGTTGGCGACGAGTACAAGTCGCCGCTAGTCGAGGATCTGGTGGCGACCGCTATGGCGAACAATACCGCTGTCGATTCGGGTTTCGCCGGGACCAGCTACTTTGGCGGCGCGCTGACGATCGCTGGCCCAACGGAGACCGACTACACAGCATTCCTCAGCGATCATGCCGTATGGGACTCCACTGCCAACCAGGTTGCGCGAGCGCTGTTTGAGAAGGCGGGTACGGTCAAGCGCGCTCTCCGCAGTCTCTTCTATGACCCTGGGGAGACTCTTACAGACGACAACGGTGGCACGTCCCCCCGCAACAACACGAGCATCATCTGCAACCTCGCCGTAGATGGTTATCGCGTCTTGTTTACCGGTGACGCCGGAGCACCTGCGTTGACCGCTGCTGCTGACTATCTAGACAGCGCAGCCCTGAGCGGCAAAGACATCGATCTGTTCGATGTTCCGCACCACGGTTCGCGTCACAACCTCACCAAGGACCTCTGCGACCGACTACTTGGCCCGGTTGTGGGGGAAGTCCACAAGGGCGGCGCGTACGTCACTGTGGGAAAGAAGGCCAAGGACCACCCTCGACCTGAGGTCGCCAACGCCCTCAAGCGGCGCGGCTACCCCGTCTTCGAGGTACGCGGACAAATTGTGTGCTGGCAGCAGAACGCACCCGACCGTCTCGGTTGGGGGCCAGCGACCTCGCTGAACTGGTTGGACGAGTCGGACTGACATGGACGAGTACGACCGGATTGCGCGCCTCGCCCCGGCTTACCTCACGCTCTTCCCTTTGCTGGTGCTCGTCATTGCTCTCTTCGGGAGGGAAGACTGGTGGCAGCAAATCATCGCTGTCGTCGTGGCGACCGGGATTCCGGTTCTGCTCTCTGACGTCGTCCGGCAACTGGGAAAGACCAACCAGGCCGAACTCTTTGACAACTGGGGAGGAACGCCGACCACCCAGTTCTTGCGGCACCATCCATCGACCAGCAACGATCAGGAGAACAACGCCGTCCTTCGTGCCGAACGCCATCTCCACGTTCAGCGTATCACTGGGCTGACCCTACCCACAGCCGAAGAAGAACAGGCCGATGCCACAACGGTGGCCATCTACGACGCTGCGATTGCGCTTCTGCGGCCCTACGCCAACCAGCAGCACCTAGTGTCGCGAGAGAACGCTCACTACGGTTTCTGGCGCAACCTTTACGGACTTCGGATGTACGTAATCATCACCGGTGCAGTCGGTTTCGCAGCTAGTTGCATTCTCTTCTGCCTCGATGTGCAAGATATGTTTAACACCTCCAAACCTTGGCTGGTCTTCGAGGCCGCGTTGAGTCTGTTCTGGATCGCGCTCGCCGTCTGGGTTATCACTGAGAGTTCTGTCAAGCGTGCGGCGAACAACTATGCCCGTGAAGTCCTTCAATCGCTGCCTCTGCTACCAAGCAAAACCACCGACAACGCCTGATTCAGGCTTCCACTACGCGAGGACAGACGCATGGGATTCGAAATCGACCTTCTCCCTGTAGGAAACGAGTCCAAGGGAGGAGATGCCATCGCGCTCCGCTACGGCAACCTCGACGGGCATCGTGATGAACAAACGGTCATCGTCATCGACGGTGGCTACCAAGACGACGGCGAAGCACTGGTAGAGCACCTAGACCGCTACTACGACACCGATCGCGTCGACCTGGTCGTTTCGACACATCCAGACCGTGACCACATCGCCGGCTTGTCGACAGTTCTGACGGAGCTTTCGGTAGGGGCGCTGCTGATGCACGTTCCCGAACGACACGATCCGTTCTTCGGCCACCAGTCTTCATTCGAACAGAAAATTGCTGCTGTCGGTGAGACTTTCGCGAAGTCTCTGACACAGGCGGAAGATCTGTACGACCTCGCTCAACGACGGGGAATTGAAGTACTGGAACCGTTCGCCGACACCCTCCCGACCCCGATCGACGGTTTTCGGATCCTGGGACCGACCTGGTCCTACTACGAAACCCTGCTTGACGAGATGAGAGGGCGAGACGTGCTCGCTGGGTCGCTATCCGCAAGGGAGATGGCCCTCAAGACAGCGAAAGGACCCATCGGAACAAGCCATGAGGACCTACATACCGAGATCCTCTCCGAGCAAAGTGAGACATCGGCAAGCAACAACAGCAGCGTTATTTCTATGCTTGAAATCGACGGTCGTCGAATACTGTTCACTGGGGATGCTGGAGACGAAGCCCTACGCCCAGTCGTAGACCGGCTCGCCCAAGACGGCATTGCCCCAGGCGGCCTCACCTTCGTGCAAGTGCCCCACCACGGCAGCAGGAAAAACGTGACCCCCACGCTCCTCGATGATCTTCTCGGTGACATCACCAGCACACAACGCGGCCATGCCTATGCGTCAGTACCACTTAAGAACCCCGAGCACCGCCACCCCGCTAAACAAACACTGAATGCATTCCGACGGCGAGGATTCCCTGTCATCTCTACTGCAGGCTCAACCAAGAGGTTCTTCCACGGCGCTCCCGACAGAGGTTGGAGCAAGACAACCGCACTCCCCCTTTATGACCAGGTCGAACGTTTTTGCAGACTGACTAACCGCAAGCGCCGGTGTTCGTGGACCCGCCAGGCCAGGTTGATTCGAAGCCCGCCGGCAGATTGACTTTCTCATTGAGACTCCAATCTGTGGTCGAGGTCCTGGCCAGTGCTGGAATCACTGGTCAGGACCGTTTGGAAGCAACCCGCTCAGGGTGCATCTACATACATGTAGACATGCATGCAATTAGGCGAGGTCGTCCGCAGTTGGCACGCCAAGCTTGTCGAACAGCTCATCGAGCGCATCGCCGGTGATATCTGTGAGCTTGTAGCGCCGTTCGCGCACCAACCAGTCCAGGCGGCGAGCCGTGCCGATTTCAATCTGAGTGGAGAACGGAACTTTGGGGGTTCGCTTCGGCGCCGTTAGCCGCTTGCCCGCTCCCCTGTCAGACGGGGTGACAGCCGGTTTCCGGGGTGTTTTGGGTTCCGTGGCCGGCTCGGTCGACGCTGTTGGCTCGGGCTCGACTTGCAACGCTGGGGGCGTTGGCACCGGATCCGGGCTGCTAACTGGGGCAACAACCGCGGCCAAGCTGGTGGCCTGCTCCCGGGCCTGACGTCTTGTCGGCCGCGTCGACTGGGGAGTAATACCAGGTGTCTTCGTCATTGACTTTCCTTCCAACTTAAGCGGAGCGGGCGTTGTCGAGGCGCTTGAGGAGCTCCTTAGCCACAGCTCGATAGTCGAGTGCCGCTGTACAGCTTGGGGACCAGACGGCGATGGGTACGCGCTTGTCCTTAGCCTCCCCCACTCGAACGGTGCGGCTAATTTCGCCCAGATACTCGTTTGGCCAGTCCCGCTCGAGGTTTAAACGGATTCCCTTCGCCAGCGCCGAGCCACCGTTGTAGTTGGCGAGCAGCACATGGCGGATGTCGACCTGTGGGTTGAGGAGTTCCTGGGCGTCGTAGACGTTGTTCGCCAGAGCAGTGAGCCCCTTGAGCTCGTCTGGACCTCCTGGCGAAACGACGGCAAGGACATCCGTTGCCGCCGCGAACGCCGAAGTCGTCATGGGACCTAGTGCCGGCGGGCAGTCGATCACGATCGCGTCGTACGGGTCGGGCAACGCGTCAATAGCGACCTTGAGCCGATTCTCTCCCCCTGGGCCGAGCCCGGTCCGTTCCAACGCATAAAGACTGTCGGATGACGGTGCGACGTCGACTCCGTTTTCGGTCCGTTGGACCACCTCCGCCAGAGGCATTCGTAGCCCCCGGTCCGGCACGAGCACCTCGTACATCGTGCCGTCGTCGTCACCGAGCTCCACGCCGTACCCGTCTGTGGCGTTGGCCTGCGGATCAAGATCAATGAGAAGAACGCTGAGACCGGCGAGATGGAGTTCGTAAGCAATGTTGTTGGCGGTGGTGGTCTTGCCCACGCCGCCCTTTTGCATCGCTACCGCAAGAATGTACGAGTTCGACGACATACACACATACTGCCATACCTGCAAGTGTGCACGCAAGCTTGTTTACACACAGATAAGCAAGAATACTTGCACGCTTACATGTATGTATTCGTGCAAGTACGATCTCTGCGGAAGCGATGAACTCCCGAACGATCTGGATGCATACATGCATACATGTATTGGATCGCGCGTGATCCGGGTTTACCTGCAGAAACGCCGGCGGGCCGGGGTCGGTCGTTACCCCCTGGCGCACGGCCGAGCCAAGCGGGCGTCCCCCTCACGACTTCGTCCTATCGTGGGGGCGGCACGGCGATCAGGTTTCGCTGGCGGGGGTGACGCGAGAAAACTGGACAATATGGAGCTTGTCGCCAACGGTGCCTGGGTACCGCCACTCCACTAGGTTCACTGCGACCCATTTTTCTGGGTCGGAGGTACGAATCCGCACCTGAGATTTGACCCGGGCGCCGGGGGTTCCGGCCGAGAGTATGTTCTGGTTGCGCCGAAGGAGCGGCCAGTCCTCTGGGTGGATGATGTCGTTCGAGCCGTCAAGGCGGTAATCAATCCACTGTGGAGGTTGGGTCAGGAACTTGACCACGACAACCGTCTCGTTTCCATTTGGGAAAGCGATGAGCGCAGAAACGTTCCCATTTGGGTCGGCCTCGGTCACTCCTAAGTGCTCAAGAGCGCCTACCTGCGGATCGTGCGTGTCCGATACGTCATGCATGATGCTTCGGAGTCCAAAGGCCTCGTCATCGTTGCGATTTCGCACGACTGAATGCCAACGCATCAGGTGACCCTCGTCGTGGAGGACGACGACGTCGGATTCCAGGGTTCGGCCTTCGATGGGGTTAATTGCGTGCTCGGTGAGCTCGTCAACTCCGTCAAACCGAACGACTTTCCGCATGAACTCACCGGAGTTCCGATTGCGACGAAACCCGTCAGCGTCGTTTGTGCTCATCAGCCACGACTCCAAGCCCTGGCTGACCTGCAATGTTTTCGCATCCCAGGTGGTCGCGGCGGTAATTCGGGGGTGGGGAATTTCTTCCTGGAGCCCGCCCACCCACAACTGGATTCCGTAGACCTCTCTGTCGTAGCTCAAGATCGGAATTGCGGACACCAGTCTTGGTCCCTGATAGCCGGGGACTTCGATCGGTTTGACCGGCTTCCCGCTCTGCCGGACCTCCTCTAAGACCTTGACCAGCGTCTCAGAGTGAACGTTTGTATCACGTCGTAGGCCTTGAACGTTGGCCCAATCCCGTCGACTGCCGTCCCTGAAAACCACGGACATAGTGGGCGGGCGCTCGAGGGTTTCGATGATGTACCAGCTCATGGGGGGCCATGCTAGCTGTACCGGTCCGCACAAAAACCACGGGTGACCTGCTACTTAGCGAGGCTAGCAACTTTCACGTGGAACGGTTCAGGACGTAGCGCGCCGCGCTCGCGGATATTCAGCTGCGCTGGTGCCGGCGCGGACAGCTCAAAATTGTTGAGAATGTGCGCGATAAGCAACGTTGCTTCGTGAAAAGCAAACGCGCGGCCAATGCAACTTCGCGGGCCAATACCCCACGGCCGAAAGAACGCGTTCCGTGCCGGTTTAGTCCGGAACGGGTCGAAATCGTCAGCAGAATCACCCCACACAGTGGGATCGCGCTGCGCTGCCAGGGCCAGCACGAAAACCGCTCGCCCTGCTGGGACGTGGTACCCGCCCAGCGTTTGATCGCGGCGCGACACACGGAAGAGACCGGGAAGGGGAGGCCAAAGCCGCAGGACCTCGTTCAGAGTGGCGCGTATGTCCCGCAAGCCTGCGACGGCCGTATATGCGTAATCCGCAGCCTTCAGTGTTGCCGCCTCCGTGCGCAGCCGATCTTGAAGGCCAGCATCTTGGGCCAGATAGAAAAGCGTGGTTTCAAGCAGTGATGCGGTGGTCTCGTGGCCGGCCACGAGGAACGTCAGGATTTGGTTGCGAACGTTGTTGTGGTCGAGAAACTCCCCGGTTTCCGGGTCAGCGGTGGAAAGCATCAGATCGAGCAGATCAGTCGATTTAACCGGGTCAGCGTCTGTGCGGATCTCGATGATGTGATCGACCGTCGATTGGACGGTTTCGATGTCGCTACGAAGCTGGCGTTGGCGCAATGCCTCTCGTACGTGCCCGATGATGGGAAAGTCGTTGGTGGACTCGGAGGCCCACACCAGTGTGCGACCTAGTGCATCGAGGAACGCCCGAGCGTTGTCGACTGAACCGCCTTGATCACCGAATAGGCCAAAACCCATGCTGAATCCGGCTCGTGCGATCACTTCGAGTGTCGTGTGCGTCATCGCAGTGGTGACGTCGACCAGGTCCGAGTTAGAACCCGTCCAGCTGTCGCGCAGGTCGTCGGCCACAGAGAGCATCGCCTCGTGGTGCACGCGCATGGCGTCTTGGGTGAAGGCCGGCGTCAGCACTCGACGAGCGTGTCCCCATGCTGGGTCTGAGGTGCGCGCGGTGAACAGTCCGTCGTCGGCGACTTTCCGCAGGCTCAGCCCTGGTCCGAGCAGAGCTCGCGCCCAGTTGTCTTCGTTGGCGCACTCGTTCGCCAGGTCACTGCCGGCCACGATGACCAGCCGATCTTTCAAGAGTTTGCGCTGGAATATCGGCCCTAAGTCTCGTGATAGCGCCATTTCATGCTGAGTGGGCTTGTGGCGGTCCACGCTTGTGACGTCGCCGAGAAGTGGGAGTCGTCCAGGAGCATGCGGAAGCCTGCTCAGATCTGTGGCCATGGGGCTAGGTTTCCATACCGCATTCATTGGCCAACAAGGTCCTTCGGATGGGCGCAGCGCACCGCGGTATCGCCGTAGGGCAGTTGCCATCCTTGTTCGTCGCAGCGGCCGCAGGCGCGAATTGCCATCTGTTTTTGGCGGGCCTCGTGTTCGCGGGCGTCGTCGATGGCGGCTGGTCGGTTGTGCAGGTCGTCGTGTTTGTTGAGGATCATGGCGAGCAGGGGGATGGGGCGGTGGGGGTTTGCTGCGATCCAGTTGCCGTTGCCGGTGAGTGTGTAGTCGCGGAGCAGTGCGTTGAGGTCGCGGTCGGTCCAACCGTGGGCCGCTGGGTTGGCGAGTACGTGAGACCAGGCAGCGGGGGAGTACTTGCGCGACCAGTGCGGTGATTGCGGGTTCTGACGCCATCTGATGGCCAGTAACGCGCCTTTCTGGTCAGGTTCGGGACGGCGGACCCTGGTCCCGTCGGTAGCTCGGTCGCGCGCAGCGCGGCCTTTGAGTTTTCCGGCATCGCGGTGTGGGTTAGTGAGTAGCTACGGGGGTGGGAGGTACGGCCCTA